>DATFJZ010000001.1:0-3477 GCA_035268945.1 Desulfobacteraceae bacterium
GGGACTTTCTCACCGGGTACGCCGCAACGGTGTCAACCCTTTTTGCCGACCATTTTTCCCGGGAAAAAACGCCCTTTGTCCTCCGCACCGGCCTGAAAACCGTAAACGAGGTTACCCACTGCCTGAACACAACAGGGAATACCCAGAAGGCCCTGTCTTTTCTGCAAAAACAGCTCCCCCTGATCATTGACCTCCACCAGACATCTGAGGTGCTTTCCGTGCGACGATGGGCAGCCTCTGCCAGGGAATCCCTGATCCTTCAAACCAGTGAACCGGCCGTTGCCTTTAAAGAAAAAATCGAGGCGGTCATTCCACGAATAAAACCGGGGAAGAGCCGGCGTATCCCCAGGGCATGGCTTGCCGCCCTTGACGAGGAGACAGCCGGCCGGGTGCTTTCCCTTGTTGCCGGCAGTGATTTCAGCCTTGGCATCGGCAAAGGTGTCATGGGCTCGAAACTTTCCAGGGGAGACGTCTTCGGTTTCCGAATCTGGCGTTTTCTCCATGAGATAGCCAGTCCTTCGCCTGACAAGCGCCAGGGGTTCAGCCACCTCACCGGCAGAAACTTCACCTCCCCCCTCAGGGCACCGTCGGCCACGGGCAGTGAACTGACACAGACAAAGGTGCCCGGCGAACCCCTCTATTTTGACACGGAATCGGGCTGGCGACCCTACCTTCCCCTGGTGGATGAATTTGCATGCTGTGCAAAACGGCTCTTTTCACGGAAACCTATCAAGATCTTCACCCCGGAAGGCACAACAGAGATCGCTCCGCCATCGTCTCTGCCGGCATCCCTTGGGGCCTGGCTGGCGGTGACCTTCCGGTTCAGACACTACGCCGAACTTCGCAACTGGCACGAAGGAGACCAGTCCAGGCCCGATGGATACATCACTGCCATGGAGAAGCTCGGGTTCAGAATCGCCTTTTCAGGCGTTGACACTCCGGTCACCCGGACCAAGGACAAGGACCCTTCTGTATCACGGTTTTTTCCCGTGGCCCTTCCCCTGCTCTCCCCGGATCTGATTCCTCAAATAAAGCACTATTTTTTTTCGGCCTATGAAAACACATTGTACGAGCTTGGGCTGTTTGCCGGGCTTTTGCTGCTGATATTCCTGTACAAACACCTGGTTTACAGCCGAAGGGTTGTCAGGGCCAGAAAAAAAATCAGGCTTGTCATCGGCGGATGGGGAACCAGGGGAAAGTCCGGTGTGGAACGGCTGAAAGCCGCCGTGTTTGAAGCGGTGGGCCACGGTTTTGTCAATAAAACAACGGGATGTGAGGCGATGTTCCTCCACGCCGTTCCATTTGGCAAAACAAGGGAGATGTTTCTCTTCCGCCCCTATGACAAGGCCACCATCTGGGAGCACCACCACCTGATCTGCATGACCGCGGCATTGAGGGCAAAGCTCTTTTTGTGGGAATGCATGGCACTGACCCCTTCCTTTGTCTCGATTCTCCAGAAACACTGGACCCGGGATGACATCTCCACCATCACCAACACCTACCCGGACCATGAGGACATCCAGGGACCGGCGGGCATCAACATTCCCCAGGTCATGACCAATTTTATTCCTGAAAAAGCCACCCTGATCACATCGGAAGAGGAGATGACACCGATTTTGACAGAAGCGGCACGAACCAGAAAAACCCGGATAGAATGTACCGGCTGGCTTGAAGCCGGGCTGCTGACACCCGATGTCCTGGGTCGGTTTCCCTATGAAGAGCACCCCAGCAATGTGGCCCTGGTCTTGAGAATGGCAGAGACGGTGGGAATCAATCCGGATTTCGCCCTGAGGGAGATGGCTGACCGGGTGGTGCCGGACATCGGCGCTTTAAAAGTGTTCCCCCAGGCCCCCATCAAGCAGCGGCGGCTGGAATTTGTCAACGGCATGTCAGCCAACGAGCGGTTTGCCACCATGAGCAACTGGCAGAGGATGGGGTTCGCCTCCCACACAGCTGACAAAGAGCCTGGCACGGTGATCAGTACCCTGGTCAACAACCGGGCCGACAGGATAACACGGTCCAGGATGTTTGCCGACATCATCGTAAACGACCTGGCCGCAGACCTTCACTTTCTCATCGGTTCCAACCTCTCCGGACTGTCCGGGTTCATCGATACGGCATGGAGTGCTTTTCTCAGAAAAAACAGCCTCTTTTCCACCCAGGACACACCGGCTGACGAAAAATTCACCGCCATGGCCCGGCGGCTGAAAATACCCGTCTCTTCCCGGACCCTGACAAACCGCCTTGTATCCATGTTGAACAGCCTCGGCATGGAGCTTGATCCCGCCGATGTCCAGGCAATGATGGCAGAAAGCCCGGGACAGCTGCCCTCCATGCTGGAAGAAAAGGGAATCGACCCAAACACGGCCCTGGACATCGCCCGACACGCAAAGCAGTGGAACGAAGCGTTTACCGAGTATCAGGATTTTTTAACCAGAATCCGAACCCACAGTGGAGAGACCTCTCCCTCCAGGGAAGAAGCGGCACAGACAACATCCCTTGAGCAGGCGTATCGAACCCTTGTCACCGGGTGGTTTAAACGAAAGATCGTTGTCATTGACAATCCCCATGCCACCGGCAACCAGATCATCCATGTGATCCAGGGCCACACACCCCCGGGAACGCTCAACCGAATCATGGGGCTTCAGAACATCAAAGGTCCGGGGCTGGATTTTGTTTACCGGTGGCAGGCCTGGGAGAGCTGTTACCTTGCCGGCCGGAAAATTCTCAACGACGGAGAGCCGGAGGTGTTTAACCAGGGGTTTAACGAACTCACCGCCTTCCAGGAGTACGGGATTTTATGCGAGGATTACGTGCTGGATCTCCTGGACCAAACCACTGGAAAGATCATTGCCCAGACGGAAAAATACCAGGCAGGCTTTTCCCTGATCCGAACCAGCCTTGAAACGGCCATGGCAAAAATTGGCAAAGACCTCAAAACCGCCGTGCCGGAGAACAGCATAAAAAACAGGATCACCTCCTTTGTCGAATCCCTCCTGGACGCCGGAGATGCCGTCAAACGTCGAAAACGTGCCAATCTGATCTACAAGGACCTTATCCATGAGCGCATCAGCCATGACCGGGCCGCCATTGAGCTGAAGAAACTCAACCAGCGCCAGAAGGGAGGCTGGCTGGGCAGATAGCCAAAGCCTTCAGGATGTGCTGGGCATGCTGGAAGAGGCAAGAGAATCGGAAAGCCTTGTCGGTTATGGCTTTTCCAGGTCAGGGGGAGGGGGACAGGAATTGTTCAATGCTTGCAAACAAGGTGTTTAACGAGCAGGGTTTGCTGAGAACGGCATCAAACGGCCCCCCGTTGAGCCGCCAGGGGGTTCCTGACATCCCGATGACCGGGATGTACCACTTCTCTGTCTCTTTGATCCTGGCAACAAGCTCTGTGCCCTGGATACCAGGCATTTGAATATCGGTGATGACAAGGCTGTAATCCCCTGACAGAATCTTTACAATGCCATCTTCACC
>DATFJZ010000002.1:0-13013 GCA_035268945.1 Desulfobacteraceae bacterium
ACTGGTGGCAGGGAAGGGCCTGCCCCTGACCATCATTGGAGGCGGAACAAATCTGCTGGTCATGGACAGCGGAATAAGCGGGGTGGTTCTCTCCCTTGCCGGGATAAAAGAAGATGTGGGCCTGGTAACGGAAGGGGGTGATCAGGTGCACTTGACCGCCCCGGCCGGTATGCCCATTTCCAGGGTTGCCCGGACAGCGGTGAACCAGGGGCTTGGGGGATTTGAACTGGCCGCGGGGATTCCCGGCAGTGTGGGAGGGGCCGTTGCCATGAATGCCGGCACCAGCAGCGGCGCTGTGTCAGACCTTCTGGAATCCGTCCAGGTGGTCGGGCCCGACGGCACCGTACAACGGGTGGAGAAAGGGGAGATCGCCTTTGCCCACAGAACGGCCCTGTTTCCCCGGGAAAAAATTCATGGCCACGGCCTCATTATTGTCTCTGCTTCCTTTGTGCTGGAAAAGGGGGACAGGGAATTGATCCAGGACCAGTGGAAGGCGCTGCTTGATCAACGCCGGAAAACCCAGCCCTGTTCCCGGCCCACGGCCGGCTGCTTTTTTAAGAATCCTCCAGGGGACAGGACCGCAGGTCAGCTCATTGACCTGGCAGGATTTAAAGGAACAAGAATCAACGATGCAATGGTGTCAGAACAGCACGCCAATTTTATCCTCAACATGGGAGAGGCAAGGGCAGAGGATATTCTGCGGCTTAAAAAAAAAATTGTGGAAAAGGTGTTTGACCTTTTTTCCATACATCTGGATACAGAGGTGAAAATTGTCAGCTGAAAAGAAAATAAGGCCCAACAGGATGAAATCGGAGGGGAGAGAGGCTGCCACCGACAGTTCCCGGCTGCTGAGCCTTGATTTTATGCAGAGCATTGACCTTGGCATTAAACTTATTTTTACCGTTGTTTTTGTCTCCCTTGTCACTCTGTTTTACCTTTTTGTCCATGATCTTGCCACCCAGTCGCCCTATTTTAAAATTGAAAAAATATCCTTAACCGGCGAAGATATCCTTGACCGGTCGGAGATTTTGAAACGGGCCGGGGTTTCCCTGAAGGACAATCTGCTTCTGGTGAACCTTTCCAGGATGAAAAAAAGATTGACTTCCCATCCCTGGATAAGGGACGTCTCACTGGAAAGAAAGATCCCCGATGAGTTGGTTCTAAGGGTAAGGGAGGAAAAGGCCCTGGGTGTGGTACGGATCGGCAACTGCGGAGATGTTTTAATCAACGCCAGGGGAGAGCCCTTTAAAGAGTATGTGTCACAACAGGACAATCCAGACGACAGCCTGCCCTTGATAACAGGGCTTGAGCTGTCTGAAAGAAACGGACGTTATTGTTTTTCTGAAGATTGTTTACAACCGATACTCGGTCTTTTTTCCCTTGGGATCAAAGAAAAAATTCTGCGCATCCATGTGGATGAACATACCGGGCTTGCCATGGAAAAAGCCGGTACACATGGGCATTTGACGGTAAATCTGGGGTTTGACCGCTACCGGGAGAAATTGGAAAAAACAGAGCAGATTTTCGATTATGTCCATGGGAATATTTTTGATAAAAAGGTGTGTTCCATAGATCTGTTTAATCTGGAGAGTGCAATGGTTACATTTGAAGAACCCGTGTCGGAGAGCAGTAAAGGAGGTGTTTGAGTTGCAGGAACAGGGGAGAATCATTGTTGGCCTGGATATTGGAACAACCAAAATCTGTGCTGTGGTGGGAGAGCTGGCCAATGGGGACGTGCATATCATCGGGGTTGGCTCCCACCCCTCCGATGGGCTTCGAAAAGGGGCGGTGGTCAATATCGAATCCACCGTAGCTTCGATAACAGGGGCCGTAAAGCAGGCGGAAAAGATGGCAGGCTGCGATATCTCATCGGTGTTTGTGGGAATTGCCGGCGGTCACATAAAGGGGTTTAACAGCCACGGCATAACCGCCATCAAGGGCAGGGAGATCACCGAGCAGGATGTGGAACGGGTTGTGGAGGCGGCAAGCGCCGTTGCCATTCCCACGGACAGGGAAACCCTCCATGTGATTCCCCAGGAGTTTATCGTGGATGACCAGGAGGCCATCCAGAATCCGGTGGGCATGACGGGGATACGCCTGGAAACCAAGATTCATATTGTAACAGGGGCCGTATCTTCGGCGAGGAACATTGTGAAATGCTGCAATAAAGCCGGGCTGGACGTGTGCGACATTGTTCTGGAATCCCTGGCATCCGGTGAGGCCGTTCTGACAAGGGAGGAGAAGGAGCTGGGGTGCGCCCTGGCCGACATGGGAGGCGGTACCACGGATCTTGCCATTTTCAAGGGCAAGAACATCAAGCATATCTTTGAACTCACCCTGGGGGGAAACAATTTAACCAATGATATTTCCATCGGCCTGAGAACCCCATTGGCTGAAGCGGAAATCATAAAAAAGAGGCATGGTACATGTCTTCCGGAAAACATCAAAAACGGGGAGGTTATCGAGGTCCCCGGAGTCGGCGGCAGGGGACCAAGATCCCTTCCCAGGGATATCCTTTCGGAAATCCTTGAACCAAGGGTGGAGGAGATGTTCACCATTTTAAAGAATGAGATCTTTAGAAACGGACTTGAAAATGCCTTTCCCTCGGGACTTGTTTTAACCGGCGGCAGCGCCCTTCTCGATGGGATTTCCGACATTGTGGAATCGGTGTTTGCCGTTCCCGTAAGGGTGGGGGGCCCGGAGAGCATCCACGGTTTGAAAGAGGTTGTCAAGAATCCGGAATATGCAACCGGTGTGGGCCTTGTGCTTTACGGAGCAAACAACCAGGCCAAAATTGAACTGGACGGTTCAGAAACCGGTCTCTTTGCAAGACTGATTGCCAGAATGAAGCAGTGGTTTAAAGACATTGTCTGATTTCCGGGGCCTGTTCATAATACCGGTCATCGAACCAGCAGATTTGGCCGCAGCAGACCATGAAAGCGAGGATAGGGATAGAAAATTGATCCCCGAAAAGGTTTTATTAATTACAAACAAAAAGGATGAGGTGTATTAATGGGTTTTTCTTATGTGGAAAACGAAAAATCAGCTAGAATCAAGGTGATAGGCGTTGGCGGTGCGGGTGGCAATGCCGTGAACAACATGATTGACTCCAATCTCCAGGGCGTCAAATTTATTGTTGCCAATACCGATGCCCAGGCCCTGGAAATCTCCCGGTCAGAGCAGAAGATTCAGCTGGGGGCCAACCTTACCGAAGGCCTTGGCGCAGGGGCCAACCCCGATGTGGGAAGGGAAGCAGCCCTGGAAAACCTTGAAGATATCCGATCGGCCTTAACGGACAGCCACATGGTATTTATCACGGCAGGTTTTGGTGGCGGCACCGGCACAGGGGCCGCTCCGGTGATTGCCGAGGTGTGCAAGGAGCTGGGCATCCTCACCGTTGCTGTGGTGTCAAAACCGTTTTCCTTTGAGGGCAAGAAAAGGGCCATGCAGGCCCAGGATGGCATCGAAAGGCTCCGGGATATCACGGATACGGTGATCACCATCCCCAATGACAGGCTAAGGGGGATAGCATCCAAGGGCGCCAAGATGATAGACATGTTTGTCAAGGCCGATGAAATACTCCACCATTCGGTAAAGGGCATCACCGATCTTATCATGGTTCCGGGACTGGTCAACCTGGATTTTGCCGATGTGCGCACAACAATGTCCCAGGCCGGCATGGCATTGATGGGGATCGGTATTTCCAGCGGAGAAAACAGGGCCACCGAAGCCGCGGAAAGGGCCATCTCCCATCCCCTGCTGGAGGATATCTCCATTTCCGGGGCCAAGGCGGTTCTGCTCAATATCACCTGCAGCAGTGATCTCACCCTGGATGAGATGACAGAGGCCAGTGACCGCATCCACGAAGAGGTGGGGGATGATGCGGAAATCATCTGGGGGCAGGCCATTGATGAGTCCCTTGGTGAGGAAATGCGGGTAACGGTGATTGCCACGGGTATTGGCCAGGAGGAAGTGGCTGAAAAAACAAATTTGCGTCACCTTGAGACCTCCAAGCAGCAAAAGGAGAAGCCCTCCCGGGCAGAAGCCTTTGCAAGGGGGCATCTGAGGGAACCCACCGAAGAGGAACTCCAGAACTGGAGCGACTCCGAGGAGCCGGTTCGGCTGACCAACAGAAAAGCAGCCGGTGAAGACGGTAAAAACAGCTACAGGGGAATTGATTTTGACTGTGATGATCTGGAGATTCCCACGTTTTTAAGACGAAAAGCAGATTGAGAGATGGGGAGAAAAAAACAGGGGGCGCAACAGAAAGATCGGGGACCGGAAAAAGGAGCCATTGTCAAGAGGGCAAAGGGGCTGGTCCGTGTTGCCCTTGTCTACCCCAATCGATACCAGGCCGGCATGTCAAGCCTTGGGTTCCAGAGCCTCTACCAACGACTCAATGAGCTGGATGGTGTTGCCTGTGAGCGTGTTTTTCTTCCTGACAAGCCACGGGAGAAAATTTGTCCTGTAAGCTGTGAAACAGGCCTGCCCCTCTCCCGGTTTGACATTGTGGCCTTTTCCATTTCGTTTGAGAACGATTACCTGAACATCATCCTGTTGCTTGAGCGGGCAGGCATCCCCCTGCACACATCCACAAGGGGGGAGAAAGATCCCCTGGTAATGGCAGGGGGGGTGGCCTGCTTTATGAACCCCGAGCCCGTTGCCGTTTATATGGACTGTATCTTCCTTGGCGAGGCAGAGTTTCTCATCAAGGGTTTTTTTGATCTCTATGCATCGTGGAAGAGAGAGGGGGCTCCAAGGCAGGAATTCCGACAGAGAGCGGCAAAAGAGCTCATTGGGATCTATGTCCCTTCGTTGTACAGGCCGGCATACACCGATGATGGGGTCTTTTCCGGTCTCATCGGCAAGATCGACGGCATCCCGGAAAAAATCCCGGTGGTACGGGTGGAGGACCTTTCCCGGATAAAAACAACCACCGCTGTCATGACCTCCCAAACGGCGTTCAAGAACAGCTACCTCATTGAAACCGGCCGGGGGTGTCCCCACGGGTGCCGTTTCTGCAGCGCCGGGTATGTTTACCGTCCGCCCCGGTTCTACCCCACGGATGTTATCCTCGATGCCATGGAAGAGGCGAAACCCCTCACCACCAGGGTAGGCCTTGTCAGTGCTGCGGTTTCAGACCATCCTGACATCGATTTGATCTGTTCAAAGGGGCTTGAGAAAAACCTTAAAATTTCGTTCAGCTCGTTACGGGTCGACGGCCTCACCGATGCCATGATCAAAAACCTGGTCAATGCAGGAACAAAAACGGCGACCATCGCTCCGGAAGCTGGATCGGAAAAGATGCGGCGGATCATTAACAAGAAAATCAGGGAAGCGGATATTTTATCGGGTGTCCGGCGCCTTGTCTCCCACGGGATCATCAATGTAAAGCTCTACTTCATGATAGGCCTTCCCTTTGAAACCGATGATGATGTTGAGGCCATCGCTGCCATGACGGAAAAGATCAGAGACGTTTTTGTTGATGCCAGCAGGAAACAAAAAAAAATCGGCACCATGACCCTGAGCATCAACCCCTTTGTGCCCAAGCCGGGGACCCCTTTTCAGTGGTCCTGCATGCTTTCCGTTCCAGTGTTGAAAAAACGGTTGAATATCATCAAAAAACGGCTGAAGCGTTGTGCCAACATGAAGATCAACGCTGAATCCAACCGGGTCTCCCGGATCAATGCCCTGCTTGCCAGGGGGGATCGCCGCATGGCAGAGGTCATGGAAACGGCTGCCCGATCCGGCTGGTCAACGGCCCTGAAACAGCACCAGGAATACTGTCAGGATCAGCTCTACTCCCCGCGCTCCACCGCTGCGACCCTGCCGTGGGACTTTATCGACACAGGTGTGACAAAGGATTTCCTGAAAAACGAGCTGGCAAGGGCAGAAGCCTTTAAGATCTCTGGGGACTGTCCCATGATCCCCTGTGAGAAATGCCGGATATGCCGGTGATTCAGTTGTCTTTTTCCTTCCTTCCTTCCTTCCTTCCTTTCTTCCTTTCTTCCTTGTCAACCCCGCCAACGAATGAACAGGGAGAGCTTCTGGTCTGGATAGCCCAGGCCTGATCTCCATGTCCCGCAAGAATGCCCGAAACACGGATATCACCTGTTGACCAAACCGGCCGGGTTTGATACTTTGAATGTCTCAGTTAACTTTGATACTCGGTTTTTGGAAGGGCTGCAGGCAGGCTTTGATCGTTTCGTTCAGGCCGGCCTGCCCCACCACCAGGGCGGGTGAAATATTACAGGTTCAGGAGAAGGACGATGACAGACAAGTTTGAGGAAAATGGGGCCGGCAGTGGAGAAGATATGAGTTTTGCTGATATGCTGGAGGCTTATGATTCCGAAGTCAGCCATGATATCCGGCAGGGTGACAGGATCGAGGGGGAGATCCTCTCCATTGGAAAAGACCAGGTGTACATTGGGACAGGCACCAAGAGCGACGGGGTGGTTGACAGGGCTGACCTCCTGGATGAAAACGGAGAGTTTTTGTATAGCCCGGGGGACAGGGTAAAGCTATATGTGGTTTCCAAAAACGAGAGTGAAATTATTCTTTCAAAAGCCATGTCCGGGGCCGGCACCATCGCCATGCTCGAAGAGGCGTCTCACAATCGTACCCCGGTTGAAGGCAGGGTGTCAGAAGTTATAAAGGGAGGTTTGAGCGTGGAGGTCATGGGACAGCGCTGTTTTTGTCCGGTCAGCCAGATTGACATCAAGTATGTTGAAGATCCCGGAGAATACGTCGGTCACTCCTTTCATTTTTTCATTACCCGATTTGCCGAAAACGGCAAGAATATCGTTGTTTCCAGGCGTGATCTCCTCGAAGAAGAGCAGAAAGAGGCCAGGAAAAGTTTTTTCGATTCCGTTGCCCCGGGGGATGTTCTCCAGGGCCGCGTGACCAGACTCATGCCCTATGGCGCCTTTGTGGAGGTGGCTTCCGGTGTTGAGGGGATGGTTCATATTTCCGAGCTGAGCTGGTCAAGGGTTGAGAAGAGCGAAGAGGTTGTGGCCCCAGGCGATGTTGTTGATGTCAAGCTGTTGGGGGTACAGGATGAGGGAGGAAACAAAAACCCCAAGATTTCCCTCTCCATGAAGCAGGTCTCCGCTGACCCCTGGGAGAGGGCAGGTTCCCTGGTGAGCACCGGGGATCAGGTTACCGGCAAGGTGGTGCGCATCGCCCCTTTTGGAGCCTTTGTCGAGATCGCTCCCGGTCTTGATGGTCTTGTTCATCTCAGCGAGATGAGTTACACCCGAAGGGTGGTCAAGGCCGATGATGTGGTATCCCAGGGGGAGATGGTCGAGGTGGTGGTAAAGGATGTGGACCTGGAAAAAAAGCGGATTTCCCTGAGCATTCGTGATGCCCACGGCGACCCGTGGACAGGGGTTATGGAAAAGTACAAGCCGGGAACCGTGATCCAGGGCGTGGTGGAAAAAAAAGAGCCGTTCGGGATTTTTGTACAGCTTGAACCGGGAGTGACAGGTCTGATCCCGTCGTCATCCATCAGCAAGGCCGCAGATTCTTCCGTTTTTGACAAACTCAAACCCGGGGATGAGGTCACTGTCCTGGTACTTGACATCGACCCGGAAAAGAGACGAATAAGCCTTGCCCCCCCTGAATTAAAAGAGAGCGATGCCTGGAAGGCCTTTGTGCCCAAGGAAAAAAAGAGCACCGGCACCATGGGAGACATTTTCAAGGCGGCAATGGAAAAGAAAAAAAGGTAACACCAGTTCGTCTGGAAAGTTCGATTCTGACAGCAGGAGGGGTTGATGTGATGTATTACTTCCGTATTGGTGTGGTGTTTATTCTATTGTTTTCCTTTACCGCTGTAAACGTCAAGGGAGCGGACACAGGGATCAAAAAAGAAGTCCCTGCAGGGGAGACTGATGGCAGACAAGGCAGCTCCCTTGACATGCTCGAATCCGTTGTTGAGCTCCAGGACCGCCTCAGCAGCAGGATTGCCGAGAAAAGAGCCCGACTTTCCAAATCCGGGTCTGAAACGGAACAAAGGAACCTCGAAGCAGAACTTTCACAGCTTGACAAACAGCTTGACGAGATCAGCAGGGACTTTGAACGTATCGCCACAGGCATTGACACGTCATTGTTCGGAAAAAAGAAGACCGAATCCTTTGACTGGAAAGATGAAATACTTTCGCTGGTGAAACCCGGTATCATGGAGGTCAAGCGGTTGACCTTGAAGGCCAGAAAAAAGGCAAAACTCAAGGAAGAGATCTCCCAGTATGAACAGCTTCTTCCTGTGGCGGAAACGGCCATTGAAAACATCTCCCAGCTTGCTTCAAAAACCGAAGATAAGGCATTAAAAGAGAAGTTGAATCTGCTTTTGCCAGAGTGGCAGGGCGTTCAGGGGCAGCTGGAGAGCAATTACAAGATTACATCAATGCAGCTTGCAAAGATGGAACAGGGGGAAAAGTCCTTTGTTGAAACATCCCAGGAGACGGTGAAAAAATTTTTCCGTACAAGGGGGCTGTTTCTCTTTCTTGCGGTTGCGGCATGCCTGGCAGTGGGGTTTGTTTTAAGGCTGTTTTACCGTCTGCTGATGCAGGCTATGCCTGGACGGTCAGCACAGTACAGACCTTTTTATCTCCGGGCCCTGGACCTGGGGTACAGGGTTTTGGCCCTGGTGTTGACCCTGTTCACCATTATGTTCGTTTTTTACATGGCCGAGGACTGGGTACTGCTCAGTTTGACGATTCTTTTAATTCTCGGGGTTGTCTGGGCAGTCAAGCACACTGTGCCAAAGATGTGGCACCAGGGGCGGCTGATGCTCAATATTGGTGCTGTCAGGGAAGGGGAACGTATCCTTTTGCACGGTGTGCCATGGCTTGTCAAGGAGATCCACCTCTTCTGCCGCCTGGAAAACCCCTCCATGGGCATCACCCTGCGCCTGCCCATTGAAGAGCTCCTTGACAAGGTGTCCCGCCCTGTCAAAAGCGATGAACCCTGGTTTCCCTGCCGGAAGAACGACTGGGTGATCCTGGCAGACAATACAAGGGGCAAGGTGACCCAGCTTTCCCACGAAATGGTTGAGCTTGTCCAGCGGGGGGGAGCCAGGAAAACATACCAGACCGGGGATTTCCTTGCCAACTCTCCACTGAACCTCTCCAGGCAGTTCCGGATCAAGGTCTACTTTGGCATTGACTACGACCTTCAGAAAGAGTCCACCGGTGCCATCTTAACAATTCTCTCCTCCTGTCTTGAAGAGAGGCTGGAACAGGAGGGCTACAGGGAGTCTCTGCTGAATTTAAGGGTTGAGTTTGAGAGTGCCGGGGATTCTTCCCTGGGGCTTGTGGTGATTGCCGATTTTAAAGGAGAGATGGCGCCCCTCTATGAACGCTTGAGAAGAGCCATTCAAAGATGGTGCGTTGATGCCTGTACGGAAAATGGCTGGAACATTCCTTTTCCCCAGCTGACAGTTAATACCCCTGGAAAGTTTTTTGAAAAACAGGATTAGGACCGCAGATAAAAGCATTGGGCACTGATGATGACCTTTGAAAGCTGTGGATAAAAAAAAGCTGCCGTAGATACGGCAGCTTTTTTAAAAAGGAGGAAAAAGATGAAAAATTAATTGGTTTATTAATTTTAAAGATTTTTAAAAGCAATTGGCATGCCATGATTGGAATAAAAATTATCTAAAACTAAAAAAACAGTGGCAGCCGCCTTAAATACGCTGTTGCTGGGGGCTTGCCTTTCCCACCGATTTTCCTGGTAACACAGAACCGGAACTGAATCCTGCCATTTTTTCTCATTTTTAACGGCCCCGGTTTAAAAAAATGAACCTCCCTCTGTTTAAACAAATCATGAAAAGCTGAAAAGCCTTGTTATATGGGTTATGAAGCATTTTTTTACTGGTTTAAAAATATGTATTACGGTGTATGTTCCCTGGACAGCGTACCAACCATTCTCCCGAAGTCATGATCAAGCACCACACATGGTTTTTCGGTCAGCCGCTGATTTTTTTTAACCGTTCACCCCCCTGCCCGGTACCTCAATTGCAGGTCATGCCCCGGGAGTCCCTCCGCCGCATAACCGGTGTTACGCACAAGACCCTTTTTCTGCAGCGGATCACCGCTTTCCAATGGCGTTTTCGAGAAATTTTTCCATGAGATCGTCAAAGAACAGGTCCCTGCGGACAGAGTGGTACGCAATGATATCCCTGGCCTGTTCATCGGTCAAAATCAGTCCGTAGTGTTGAAACGCCGTTCTTTTTATGTTTTCCGGTGATTGTAACGCTATGTTGACTATGTTTTTCATTATCGCTTTGAACAACCCTTTTTATGCTCTGTTCAAAATATGGGTCAAGCCATGAAGTAGAACCCGAGATTTTTGTCATAGGGCGGCGGATTGTAGAAATCAGCTTCGGCATAGTTGTCTTGGATGGTTCTGACAACGATTCGCCTTTCGATGGTAGATCTTTTCACATCATCCAGGGTGAAACTGATATCAAGAAAAGCATTTTCCCTTATTCTGTGGGGCCTTGGTATTGTAAATTTTACACCCTTTAACGAGAGCCTTTTGATCCAGATATGACCGGAACTCCCTGTTTTCAGATGGGTAAACGTTCCACTCAGCAACACTTTTTTTTCAAAAATCCCCTTTTTTTTGTCGGGTTCCGCTCTGTTCTGTTCCTCCTGAACAAGGGGCTGGAGGTGGTTTTCCATCCCGGCAGGACCGGTCTGGCCTGAACCATTTTCTTCGGGCAGGCTGGAGGTCTGTCTGGAAAGGTGTGATTCCACAATCTCTTTTACCCTGTGGCCCTCCTCTGCAGTAACAGGAACCCAGGAGATCCTTATATCCGGTGGATGGGTAAACTGTGCGGAAACGTGAAGCGAAAAGGCCCTTGCGATCTTCTTTGTCATCGCTTCAGCCCTGTCCATGGTGTCGTGGGGCAAAACCAGGACAAAGGTCTCTTCGCCATAACGGTAAATGGTGTCTTCCTGCTGCTTGAGCTTTTTCAGGACAGCGGCTGTTTTTTTGACCATTGCCTCGCCCGCAGGCCTTCCCTCGGCCTGGACGATGGGCCACAGGCCTGTGATTTCAATGATCACCATTGAAAACCTCTCTCCATAGCTCTTGTTGATGGTTTCCCTGCTGCCCAGGGCATGTTCAAAACTCCATCGGTTGTCAATGCGGGTCAAGGGGTCTTTGGTGGCCATGTTTTTCAACGTCTGGTGATAATAGAATTTTTCCATGGCCAGGGCGGTGTATTCAGCAACCAGGGAAAGGTTTTCAAGGTCTTTGGAGGTAAAGGGCTCTCTGTTGATGCGATTGATGATTTCAATGACACCAAAGACTTTTTCGTCGGTTTTAAGGGGGGTGCCGATGATGGATTCGGTCTTGAATCCGGTGTACTGATCCACACGCATGCTGAAGCGGCTGTCCTTTGCAACATCTTCGACAATTACCGATTCCCCTGTTTCCATGATATGGCCTGCAATGCCTTCTCCTCTGGGAAGCTTTACGCCCTGGAGCTTTTTTTTGTTTGCGCCCACCACAACCGAAAAAACCATATCACCGGTTTTGGGATCTTTTAATAAGATGGACCAGTGCACAGGCTGAAAGATACGGCCCACCTGGTACATGATAATATCGAGAATTTCCTTCATGGTTTTGGCTTTGGCCAGAAGCTTGCCAAATTCAAGACTGATATCTAAACCAAAGGGTTCGGTTTTTCCAGGGTGGGGGGGCTGTATCCGGGTTAAGGGGTTTTCCTTTAAGTAATACTGCGTGTTTATTCTGGACAGCTTCAGGTTGGTCCAGAGCAGATTTTCCTTGATTTTACTGGCCGAGGGAAAGGTAAAATGGTAAAATTGCGAAATGCTGTCAATTTCTCTGTTCATGTTTGACATGCATTTAACAATGTCGATGGCGTTGAGATCAATGGCCTTTTCCACCCCGGGAGGAAGCATTGGCACCGGGACAATGTCAAAGGAGCCAAGGCCCTGGGACCAGCAGAAAAAGTCGGACAGGGAGATGATGGAGATGAGCAGACTGTCATTGCCCGGGAAGTTTTCCTGCCCGAAGGGCTGATGGTGATACTTTACTGCCATTGCAATTTTTTCGGGCAAGTGCCACCTGGAACAGAAAAAAGCGCCGATGTCATCATGACCGAGTCCCATGACGGCGCGTTCTTTTTGAATTACCGGTTCAGTGGCATCGGCAAGGGTCTTAACGAAATCAGTGTAACTGCTTCTGCCCTGGAGATCGAGAAATATCTTGCCCACATCGTGGAGCAGGCCGGCAAGATAAGCTTCTTCAGGGTCTTTGTAGCCCGTCTCCCTGGCAATCTCCCTGCTTAATACGGCAACAGAAAGGCAGTGGCGCCAGAAAAAGAGCCGGTTGAATTCCCCGTTACCGGCTGATTGGAACAGGCCCCTGTACAGAGACATGCCAATGGCCAGTTTTTTTATCTCATCCACCCCCAAAAACAGTGCAGCTTCGGAAAGAACGGTGATTTTTTGTTCGAGCCCGTACATGGCCGAATTGACCATTTCAAGAACCCTGACAGAGATGCCGGGGTCGGTTTCAATGATTTTTGAAAAATCTTCAAACGAGGCGCTGTCATCCCGTGACAACTCAAGCAGCCGGGTTGCCGCTGCGGGAAAACTCGGCAGGGTTTCACTGTCAAGTCTAAGCACTTTTTTTATATCCGGTTCTGACAAAAAATCCATTTTATCCCATTCCGCTTATTACAAGGAGCAAGGCTTTCGTTATCAACGTTATTGTCTGTATTTCTTATAACGGCCATGAGCAACGTGCTCACAATAAAGGTAGAAAGTCGAATGAGAGGCAGCAGGTTCGGGGTTTTGCCCGTAGCGGTTTTGAGCGGTAGCTGTGAGCACGGATGCTCAAAAACAGCTGCCGCTCACCTCGGAACAGCCCATGGACGGGCTGTGAGAATGAGCGTAGGGCAAAACCCGGACCTGCTGCCGGTGCACAACGACTTTCATATAAAACCAACATGGCCGGTCCATGGTCCTCGAACCGGCCAC
>DATFJZ010000003.1:0-2262 GCA_035268945.1 Desulfobacteraceae bacterium
TGTTAAAGACAGACTCGGCCCGGGGCTGATCATCCGGATGAACAATGGTGGAGAAATGTTCATCAAGCAAGTGCTGTTTTTGATACCCAAGCACTTTTTCAAATTCATCATTGACAAAGGTGAACTTTCCTTTTGCATCAAGGGTGTAGATCAGATCAGGAGAGCTGTTAACCATGTACTGGCACCGTTTTTCAGAAATTTCCAGCCTGGCCGATACAGCTCTGTTTTCCTTCATCAGCTGCTTGTGGTTGGCGGCATTTTTAACGGTTTTAACAAGATCCTGGTGATCGAAGGGTTTTCGCAGGTAGTCCCAGGCACCGATTTTCAGCGCCTTGACCGCAGATTCCACCGTTGCATATCCTGTGATCATGATCACAAGAATATCCGGATCCAGGCAGAACAGTTTTTCAAGCACTTCAAACCCATCCATGCCCGGCATGCTGATATCGAGAAGCACCAGGTCTATCCTGCTCTCCCTTACCAGGGAAAGCGCGTCCCTGCCGCAACCAGCATGGGAAACGGCAAACCCCTCCTTTTCAAGAAAGAATTGAACGCTGTCAACAATCCGTTTTTCGTCATCAACAATCAATACCTGTTCCTGCCTCATACTCCCCCTGAAAATTTTACCGGTCCTGATCTGCCTCTTCCAAAACCCGGGTACGTTCGTAGCAGACCAGACCGCATTTGAGGCACCTGTTTGCCTCATCCACGGCTGTTTCACTGCTGAACCCCTTTGACATGCTGTCTTTGCCCATCTGCCGGATACCGGCCGCCGGCATGATATTCCTCGGCAGCACATCAACCCCTTCCAGGTGATTCACCCCCTGGAGCACTGACTGCTTTGTAATGGGATTTGCGGCATACTTCAGGGGAATACCGTACATGAGATCATGTACGGAAGCAGCGGCCTTTCTTCCACCGTTGATCGCCTTGACAGCCGCGCTGTAGCCGCTAATCACATCCCCGCTGGAGAGCAGTCCGAGTTCTCTTCTGTTGGCCGGTTCCTTGTAGATTTCAACACCTTCCCACCTGACAGGCAGATCAGAGCCCAGACCCGGGGCGGGTTCTCCCTCCTGGTCAATGCTTTCCGACGGGACAAACACAAGTTCTGGAAATCGTCCCGATGCCATGAAAATGGTATCTGTATTGAGGATGTGTTTCACTCCGGTATCAAGCTCGGTATACTCGATGTGGGTCAGCTGATCATCCTCACCGTATACCTTTGTGATGCCGGTGTTATAAATAACAGATGCCTTGTTTTTCTTGATCCGGTCAAGCACCTCATCGTTGAAAGACGAATTTTCCGGCAGTTTCCGGGAGAGAACCGTTACCGATTCAGCCCCCATCTGCCTGCACAGCATCACCGCCTGGGGAACCATGGTTCCACCGCCTGCAATCACCACGTTCCTGCCGCAGGAGATGGCGTTTGCCTTTCCAGCCTCGGTTCGAAGCAGGTCGATCAAGAGATAACCGCCGGGAAAAAGCGTAACAATATCATCCATGTCCCCCCTGGCAACCCTGTCATCCCACCCGCCGGAAGCGATGAACACCGATTCAAACCCCTCTTTCAAAAGCCCCGGAACGGTAAAATCCCGGCCGGCCCTGGACGAGGTTTTCACATGCACTCCCATGGCAAGTATCCCCTGGATATCCCAGTCCAGTATCTCCTGGGGCAGACGGTCTTCGGGAATGGCAACACGCAAAAGCCCCCCGAGCAGTGAGGTGGTTTCAAATATTGTCGGTGCATGGCCCAGCCTGGCAGCAAAAAATGCCGCAGAAAGCCCTTCCACACCACCGCCGACAACGGCAACCTGTTTGCCCGTCGCCGGAGCACTGTAGGGCAGCACCCGTTTACCGGTTTCCATCTCCAGATCAGCGACAAACCGCTTGAGGTCATTGATGGCCACCGGTGAATCAACAAACTGCCTTCTGCATTCAAATTCACAGGGAGCAGGGCAGATCCTCCCAATGACAGACGGAAAGGGATTACGTTCTTTGATTACCTGCAGCGCTTTTTCATTTTCCCCGATTTTAATCAACCGGATGTACTCTCTGATATCAATACCGGCGGGGCAAGCCCTCTGACAGGGAGTAACACATTCATCCTCTGTGTACTCCCGCATTATCCTCCGGGTAACCGATGTCAGCCGGATGATGTTTTTCGGACAGACCTTTTCACAGGTTCCGCAGCCGGTACACTTCTCCTGGTCAACCTTGGGAAGTCCGTCATCGCCCATTTTCAGCGCATCAAAGGGGCAGGCG
>DATFJZ010000004.1:0-7562 GCA_035268945.1 Desulfobacteraceae bacterium
CTCTGCCCTTTCGAAGTCCCTTGACCAGGATGGGATTTTCTCCGGCTTTCTTCAGCGCTCCGGTCAGGTCAGAACCGCATACATACTGGCAGACGCCCCTTTGAACGGCATGCTCCCTGCTGATGAACAAGGCGCTGTAAATCTCCTCTCCCTGTTCGCTGACAACAACAGGGTAGAGAACCGGCTGAAAGTCAAGCTCTCTGGCATCGATCACAAGTCCTGTGTAGGCTTTTTGGCTCTCGGGTTTCTGTTCGGGGTTGATTGTTCTTATTTCCGGTATCTGTTTGATCTTTTCGGGCAGGACGAGCTGAAGAAAGCCTCCCAACATGCTTGTTTCAAGGGTTACTTCCATGGACCGGTCTGAGATGTAGTGCTGCTTCTTGATCAGGGCATTGGAGGCAATCTCTTCAATGCCGGCCATGCGTCTGTCCTTTGATGCGATGTGTTTTTCCACGGGCATGTTGGCGGTCAGGTGGATCTGTTTCAAAATGGCGATGAGATGCCTTGACGCATCTGCCCTGGCGGCGCTGAGAATATATTCCGAGGCCTGTTCCATCTCTTGTTCCGGCGGCAGGGCCCTGCCCGTTGCCTGAACCTTTCCCGTGGTCCAGTTAATGCTCCCATGGCTGAACAATGCCTTGCACTCGCCAATGTCTGGTGTGTCGGCATGTCCGGCGGAAAAAAAGCAGGTTGCCGCCACCAGGAGAGCTGTAAAAAGGGCACTACCCCTTGCTGAGATTTTTTTCATGGGTGTCCATATATGCGTAGACATGCTTTAAACCTGTGTCCAGCTCCTTTGACCGGGGCATGGTTGAAACGATTATTCCAATGAAATTTTCTTTTTTTGCCCTTGTGATGGACCAGGAAAAATTTAAATCAAATATCCAGCTGATCTGCATGAGTTTCAGGTCATTCAATCGCTTTATCATGTGGCTTCGTACAAACTGCTCCCGGCATAACGCATCAACTGCCTGCCCGGAGAGTTTGCCGTCATCCTCAAGCCCCAGATTGATCGCTTGTTTATTGTCTGTTTCCGGGGAGAGGTAGTGGCTGGTCACCACCCGCCAGATGTCGAGCTTGTCAGCATCCCGAAGCATCCGGATCAAAAAAAGGGCTGCTCCGTTTTCCTCCTCTGGAAGGTCCGCTGCATTGTGGTACTGCACGGCCTTTTTGATGAGATCTCCTGTTTCTTCAGAGCAATTGGCAAGCATGTTCTCTTTTTCGATCTCTTCCAGCCCCAGTGCTGCATGGTCCTTTGAGATCTTGTCAAGAAAGGTGCTATACTCTTCATACTGCCTGAACCTTCCAATATCGTGGAGAAGGGCGGCTGCTTCGGCGGCGATCATCTGGTCCCCTGGCAGGGCAAGATGCTTCCCCAGGGAACAGATCTCCCGGCACACCCTCAGGGTGTGCTCTTTTTTAAGCAGAAAGGGGCCGGGGTTGTCTGCCCGGTGGATGAAATCATCAATGTACGCCAAAACGCTCTGTTTCAGTGTTTCAAGGGGTTCTTGTCTCATGGTGTGCCAATGAATTGTTGTTCCAGGAAATCGGCAAGCGCTTCAATGGCATCCAGCTGGAATATTGGAACACCAGGGGTATAGTCGGAATCGGTGACAAAGGCTGCAAGGTTGCTGTCCGCCATGCAGAGGGGTTCTTTGTGACGGCCTCCTTTTCTGAAAATTTCAATTTTCGGCAGATTTTCCCGTTTAAACCCTTCGGTGATGATCAGGTCCATGTCAGAAAGGTAGGTTTTCAGCTCCTGAACCGAGCCCGGTTCCTGATTTTTGATCAGGCCGATCCTGCCCGGCGAAACGAGAAGGGAAGCATCAGCGCCTGCCTTCCTGTGGCGCCAGGAGTCCTTGCCTTTTTTGTCCATTTCAAATCCGTGGTGGGCATGTTTGACAACGCCGATCCTGTGCCCCCGTTTTTTCATTTCCGGTATCAGTTTTTCAAGAAGAGTGGTCTTTCCTGAGTCCGATTTTCCAACAACCGCTATTATCTCTGGTGTCATATATTTGTCTTTTGCCGTTATCCGTGTTCGTTTCTGTACAGGGAAAAAGTTGTCATTGTTTACTGTCAGCTATTAGCATTTCGCTAATACTGAATCACGTAACTTCTAATAAATAGTTTGCAAAACAGAGAATGTCAAGGCGGATATTTGTAAAATCCCCGGTTGCATGCCTTACTGTTGGAGCTGTGCAGCCTCCAAAAGCAGCAGTCATGGGCCGCATTGCAGCAAAGGCTGTGTTGAAAAGGACATCTGTTGAATGCGTTTAACTTCCTCCTTTGATTACATCTTGCAATATAAAGCAAATATGCTTAATATGGCAGCATATCGACAACCGGATAATAACCCTTTTTTATATTTTTCCGTCAGGACTGCTCAATGAACCCGAACAAAAACAATATTGTGCTCATCGGCATGCCGGCCGTTGGCAAGAGTACGGTGGGAATTTTACTTGCCAAAAAACTGGGGCTTGGTTTTGTGGATACGGATATCACCATCCAGACAAAGGAGGGAATGACCCTTTCGAAGATCATCGACAGCATCGGTGTCAACGCCTTCCTGGGGCTTGAGGAGAAGTACTGCCTCGCACTGACCTGTACCGATCACGTGATCGCAACAGGGGGAAGTGTTGTTTACAGCAGCAGGGCAATGGCCCATCTTGCCCTGAACGCCTGGATTGTTTACCTTGAAATCGGCCTTGATGCCCTGAAGACAAGATTGTCAGCCCTTGATTCCAGGGGGGTGATCCGGGGGCCGGGGCAGGATATTGACAGCCTCTACAGGGAAAGAATCCCCCTGTATGAAAAATACGCCGATATCCGGATCCAGTGTGAAGCCCTTTCCCCGGATCAGGTTTTGACAAGAATTGCCAATGCGCTTCCGGAAAACAGCCGGCGGTGGCCACACAAGGAGTATGACAGATGAAAAAGGATCTGCTTTCAACCAGAGAGGTTGCCGAGTTTCTCAATATCAACGAGAAAATGGTCTACAGCCTTATCTCGGAAAAAAAACTTCCAGCCACAAAGGTGACCGGCAAGTGGCTCTTCCCCCTGGACCTTGTCCGGCAGTGGGTGGAGGCGGGAACGGTGAACTACCCGGAACCGGTTACCAAACTTCCCCCTTACCACGGCCTTGTCCTCATTGCCGGCAGCAACGATCTGCTTCTTGACAAGCTGATTTCAATTTTTAATGCCAGGTTCAGCGAGCACCTGGCCATGTTCGGTTTTACCGGAAGCATGGGCGGCCTCCAGGCCCTGCGCCGTAACCACTGCCACATAGCATCCAGCCACCTGGTTGCCGAGGATGATGATAAAGAGTACAATTTTCCCTATCTTGATATGGAGAACATGCCCGCTGTTGTCAATTTTTGCCTGCGAGAGCAGGGAATTCTGGTGAAAAAAGGTAATCCTGAAAACATTAAATCGGTTGCCGATCTGGGACGATCCACCATTACCATTGTCAACAGGGGGCTTGGCACCGGTACCCGCCAGCTCTTTGAAAAGGAGCTGAAAAAAGCCGGTGTGTGCGGCGAAGAGATCTCAGGGTTTGACACCATTGTCTCAAAACACATGGATGTGGGGCTGGCCGTGCTCAAGGGAGAAGCCCATGCCGGTCCAGGGATAAGACCCGTGGCGGCAGGCCTTGATCTGGATTTTATTCCCGTGTGCCAGGAGCGGTTTGATCTTCTCATCTCCAAGGAGCGGTTCTTTGACCAGGGAATACAGCTTTTCCTCGGTTTGCTCAAGGAGAAAATCTTCCGGGAGAGTGCTGCAGCGCTTGGGGGATACGATCTTTCCATGGCCGGGGAGATGGTTTACCCGGAAAAAGGGGAGGGGAGCGAGTAAAAAACCCGGGGAATCCGGGATGTCAGGGCAGAGACCACCTCGTAGTTGATGGTATCGGTCTGGGCGGCAATCTCTTCGGCTGTTATTTCACTGTTCTGCTGCCGACCCAGGAGGACCACCTCGTCTCCCGGCTTGACACCGGGGATGTGCCCAACATCGATCAGGGTCTGGTCCATGCAGACCCGGCCGGCAATGGGGGCTTTTTCTCCCCGGACAAGCATCTGACCATTTGAGGAGAGAAGTCGTGAGTATCCGTCGGCATACCCCACAGGGATGGATGCGATGACTGTTTCTGTTTCTGTCTCATAGGTGGTGCCGTAGCTCACCTTGAACCCCCTTGGAACGTTTTTGGTGAAGGTGACCATGGTTTTCAGGGTCATGGCCGGTGTCAGGCAGGCCCTGGACCGGTTGACTTCGCCGGAGGGGTAGAGGCCGTATATGGCGATGCCGGCCCTTACCATGTCAAAATGGGAGCCGGGAAGATCGATGATGCCGGCACTGTTCGCTGCGTGGCAGATCGGCAGGGTTATCCCGTTTTTTTTCAGGGTGTCGAGAAAGGTGGAAAAGGTGTCAATCTGGGCGAGGGTGTAGGTCTTGTCAAAGGAATCGGCTTCGGCAAAGTGGGTGTAGATTCCCTCAAGCTCGACGGCCCTGAGTTTCAAAATCTCCCCGACGTCGGCTGCAGCCTTGTTGTGAATCTCTGGAGAGGTTCCCGCCAGGGGTATCACCATGCCCACCCTGCCCATTCCCGTGTCGACCTTGAGATGGACCCTTACCCTGATCCCTTTTTTCCGGGCCGCTGCATCCAGGATCTGTGCCGTTTCAAGGTCGTACACCGTTGCAGCAATGTCGAGCTCTGCAAGGGTTGTGCACTGTTCGGGCCACGTGTACCCAAAGATCAGTATGGGAAGGGTGATCCCTCCCCTTCGAAGTGTCTCTGCCTCGTGGAGACGGGCAACACCAAGGCGGTCCACCTTGTTTTCAGCGGCTTTCCGGGCCACTTCCACAGCGCCGTGGCCGTAGCCGTCTGCCTTGACAACGGCCATGAACTCGCTCTTCTCATCGGTGATTTTTTTCAGCGCCTGGATATTGCCTGCAATGGCGGTTAAATCGATTTCTGCTTTCACAAGGGGAAAATCCATTGCCCGTTCCTTCTTCTCGGTCTTGATCATAGGGGGGTCAGGCCTGCGTTATTGATACTTTTGTTTACATTTGTCTTTAAACACAGGCCTCTGAAAAAAGCACAATAACGCAGGCCTGACCCCTTTGGCCCCTTTGGCCTTTCCTAGCGTATGGAACATTTTGTGACGTATTTTTCAGCTTCTCTGGCCAGGTCCGCCATCTCGCTCTCCGTTAAAAAACGGTTTTTTTCTTGAAAAAAACCGGGCTGGAGCACATTCTCATGGGTTGAGCAGTGCTGAAGAATGTAGTGGGAAGCGTTGTGGATCATGGACCCAATCTTGTTCATGATGGTTTTATCAACAAAGGGCTTCACACAGGTGGTTCTGAATTCATAATTCAGACCGGCATTCATGATAAGGGCGATGCTGGCAGTGATGGTTTCAGGGTCAAAACGGCTGCCGGCAGCCAGAAAATAGTTGTCAAGGCTGCTCTTGATGTCCATGGCAGTGAAATCCACCAGTTTTTCCCGGTAGAGTTCTGCCAGGACCTTTGGCCTGCTGCCGTTGGTGTCCAGTTTGACCTGGTATCCCATCTCCTTGATTTTGCGGCAAAAACCGACGAGGTCCCTTTGCAGCGTGGGCTCCCCGCCGGTGATGACAACCCCTTCGAGGAGTTTTTTTCTTTTTTCAAGAAAAGAGAAGAGGGTTGATTCATCAATCCTTGCCGGCGCTTTGCCGGTGTCATCTCCTGCGATTTCCGGATTGTGGCAGTAGGGGCAGGAAAAATTGCACCCCGATGTAAAGACCACACACGAGATTTTTCCTGGAAAATCGATCAAAGAGATTTTTTGAAGGCCGCCTGTTTTCATTGTCTAGGAGGCGGCCTGAAAGGTCTTTCGCATGTCAAATTCCGTCTGCTTTCCGTTGTTCCACTGCTTTACCGGCCGAAGATACCCCACAACCCTTGAAAATACCTCGGTTTCGGCACCGCATTTGCTGCACACCGGGTGTTCGCCGGGGATGTATCCGTGGGTGGGGCAGATGCTGAAGGTCGGGGTGAGGGTGAAATAGGGGAGTCTGAAATTGTTGGACACCTTTTTTACCATGTTCTTGACAACCTCGGTGTCTGGCACCTCTTCTCCGAGAAAGAGGTGAAGCACCGTGCCGCCGGTGTATTTTGTCTGGAGGTCGTCCTGGAGCTCCAGGGCCTCAAACAGGTCATCGGTATAGTTCACGGGCAGGTGGGTGGAGTTGGTGTAAAATGGGTCGTTGCCGTTTTGGTACTCAGCTTCATCGGCACAGACGATATTGGGGTATCGCTCCTTGTCTTTCATGGCAAAACGGTATGTGGTTCCCTCGGCAGGGGTGGCCTCCAGGTTGTAGATTTCGTTTTTTTCCTTCTGCATGGTTTCGATCCGGGATCGGATATGCTCCATCACCCTGACAGAGAATTCCTGTCCATCCTGGGAGGCAATGTTCCTGTTCATGAAATTGACACAGGCCTCGTTCATGCCGAGGATGCCGATGGTGGAAAAATGGTTCTCCCAGTAACAGCCGTATTGTTCTTTGATCTTTCTCAAGTAGAACTTGGAATAGGGGTAGAGGTTGCCTTCGGTGAATTTTTCAAGGACTTTTCGTTTGATTGAGAGGGACTCGCCGGCTGTCTCTATCAGATCGTCCAGTCGTTCCATGAAATCCGCCTCGTTTTCGGCAAGGTGACCAAGCCGGGGCAGGTTCAGGGTAACAACGCCGATGGATCCGGTGAGGGGATTGGCGCCAAAAAGCCCTCCGCCTCTTTTTCTCAGCTCCCTGTTGTCCAGCCGCAGGCGGCAGCACATGGAGCGGGCATCGTCCGGGGACATGTCGGAATTGACAAAATTGGAAAAATAGGGAATGCCGTATTTTCCGGTCATCTTCCAGACATTTTCAAGATTGGGGTTGTCCCAGTTAAAATCCTCGGTGATGTTGTAGGTGGGGATGGGAAAGGTAAAGACCCTGCCCTTGGCATCCCCCTCCATCATCACCTCGGCAAAGGCGCCGTTGATCAGATCCATCTCCCTTTGAAAGGCACCATAAGTCTTGTTCCGGTATTCCCCGCCGATGATCACAGGGGAGTCCTTCAATATGGCCGGGACGTTCAGGTCCATGGTGATATTGGTGAAGGGTGTCTGGAAACCCACCCGGGTGGGGATGTTGATGTTGAAAACAAACTCCTGGATCGCCTGTTTTACCTCTTTGTAGCTAAGATCGTCCTCGTGGACAAAGGGGGCCAGCAGGGTGTCAAAATTGGATATGGCCTGGGCGCCCGCCGCCTCCCCCTGGAGGGTGTAGAAAAAGTTCACCAGCTGTCCCAGGGCAGTTCGGAAATGCCTGGGCGGGGCGCTCTCCACCTTTCCGGCCACCCCCTTGAATCCCTCCATGAGCAGATCCTGAAGGTCCCAGCCCACACAGTAAACGGAGAGGAGACTCAAATCGTGGATATGGATGTCGCCGCTGTTGTGGGCATCCCGCATTTTCGGGGTATAGATTCTGTTGAGCCAGTACTCTGCGGTGATGTCCGAAGAGATAAAGTTGTTCAGCCCCTGGAGG
>DATFJZ010000005.1:0-3307 GCA_035268945.1 Desulfobacteraceae bacterium
CGAAGACACCCTCCGGGGCAAAGTCGTTCACGTGCCCGTGGAGATGGTGATCCTCTGCACGGCCATGGAACCCAGGGCAGACGCGGGCCAGGTGGCACGGACCCTGAGCATCACCACGGGCAGTGACGGCTTTTTCCAGGAAGAGCACCCCAAACTGGCCCCGGTCTCCACCCCTTCCAGTGGTGTTTTTCTGGCAGGGGCCTGCCAGGGGCCCAAGGACATTCCCGATGCCGTTGCCCAGGCCAAGGGGGCTGCGGCGGAGTGCCTGGCCCTCAGTGCCAGAGGCGAAGTGGAAGTGCCTCCCATGACTTCGTTTATCGACCCGGACATCTGCGTGGGGTGCCAGGTCTGCATAGGCCTCTGCCCCTATTCCGCCATCGAATTTGATGCATTTAACCATGTGTCCGTGGTAAACCATGCCGTGTGCAAGGGATGCGGCAGCTGTGCCGGCCACTGCCCCAGCGGTGCGGCCAAGGTCAGGCATTTTACCGACAGACAGATTTTTGCCGAAATCGACGGATTGCTACTCAATTGAAACAGGAGTGATGAGATGAGCGAATTTGAACCCCAAATTGTTGGTTTTTTCTGTAATTGGTGTACCTACACCGCTGCCGATCTGGCAGGGACCTCCCGGCTGTCCTACCCGTCCAACGTCAAGATCATCCGCATGATGTGCAGCGGCATGGTTGATCCCAAATACGTGATCAAGAGCTTTTTAAACGGTGCCGATGGTGTCCTCATCGGGGGGTGCTGGCCCGGGGACTGCCACTATATCAACGGCAATCTCAAGGCCAGACGGCGGGTGGCACTGCTAACCGAGATCCTTTCGGCTTACGGCATCGATGAAAAAAGGTTCTGGCTCCGGTGGATTGCCGCCAGCGAAGGCACCATGCTCCAGGAAGTGGCCGGGGAGATGACGGAAAAACTCAAACAACTCGGGCCAAGCCCCCTGAACCGGGAAACTGCGGCAGGTTGAACAAACGGAGAGGATATCCATGGCACACTATACCAAACTGACCTTTAAACAGGGCAAACTCAACAAAACGGTGGCTCAACTTTTCAAGAACCTCATGGAAAAGGGTATCGTGGACGCTTTTCTGGCCCCCATGGCCCAGCCCTCAAAAGGCGTGATGCAGACCCTTGTCACCACTGCCGACCAGCTGGACCGCCTCGACGTTTTCGCCCCGGTGGTGCCGGTGAACGGGGCAAAACTGGCGTCCTCCCTGACCCGAACCCCTTCGGGCAAGAAAGTCGCCATGGTGCTGCGCTCCTGTGAAGTCCGGGCCCTTGTGGAACTGGTCAAGTTGAAACAGGCCAGCCTGGCGGATGTTCTGCTCATTGGCATGGACTGTCTTGGCCGGTATGAAAACCGCGACTTTTTAAGGTTCCAGGAAGAGCAGAACAGTTCCGAAACCTTTCTTGAAAGCGCCCTTGGCAATGGGACCCATACCGGCGACATGGAGATCTCTGATGCCTGCAGGATCTGTGAATATCCAGTGGCAGACAGTGTGGATCTCAGGCTCTGCGTCATCGGTGCCGGAACGGGCAATCTCTACGTGGAAAGTCTCACCCCCAAGGGGGAGAAGGCCATTGAAGACGCAGGCCTGGAAAGTGACCCGCCGCCGCCGGAACGGGCCAGGGCCGTTGATCAATTGACAAAACAGCGCATCCAGGCCCGGGACAAACGATTTGAACAATACCGTGCAGCGGTGAACACCATCGAGGCCCTGGAAGATGAGCTTTCCGGCTGCATCAACTGCTACAACTGCCGGGTGGCATGCCCGGTGTGCTATTGCAAGGAGTGCGTGTTTGTGACGGACACCTTCCGTCACAACGGAGAGCAGTACCTTCGCTGGGCAGACAGCAGGGGAAACTTGAAAATGCCGGCGGACACGACGTTCTATCATTTGACCCGCATGGCCCACATCGCCCTCTCCTGCGTGGGGTGCGGCCAATGCACCAGTGCCTGTCCCAACGGCATCGATCTCATGCCCATGTTCAGAACCGTTGCCGACAAAGCCCAGGCCCGTTTCGATTACCGGGCCGGCAGATCCGAGGATGAACCCCAGCCCCTCACCGTTTTTTACGATGAAGAAATGACCGAGGTCACCGGACAGGTAAAATAGCTGCAAATGGGTGAGGCCGTGGGTTTTCCGTCAAACACTAATTAGGAATCGATACTATGGCAGAGCAAAAACAGACAGGCACCGTTCTTGTGGCCGGTGCCGGCATAGGGGGAATCAAGGCGGCCATTGAGCTGGCAGAGGTCGGTTACCGGGTGGTGCTGGTCGACTCTTCTCCCTGGATCGGCGGTATTCTGGCCAAGCTTGACAACCAGTTTCCATCCAACCACTGCGGCATCTGCCGCATGCTTCCCATGGCCGGCCGTGAAAACGCCTCCCAGTACTGCATGCGCAAGGGACTTTTCCATGACAACATCGAAATCCTTCCATTTACCGACATCACGTCCCTGACCGGGGATGCGGGGAATTTCACGGCAACCTTGAAGCGACATCCCAGGTACATTGACCCGGACCGGTGCAACGGTCTTCTCCAATGCGTTTCCGTCTGCCCCGTTGAAACCGATGACACCTTCAACGAGGGCCTGACAAAACGAAAGGCCGTTTACCAGCCGATTCCCCACAGCACGCCCCCCATGCTGCGGGTGGACATGGATATCTGCACCAAATGCGGCGAATGTGTCTCAATCTGCCCCACCAACGCCATAGACCTTGACCAGGAAGAACAAGACGAAACCCGCCAGGTCCAGGCGGTGATTCTCGCCTCGGGCCTGACGCTTTACAACCTCGATGATTTTGAGGATGCAAAGGCCTATGCCGTTTCCAGGGATGTTGTCACCGCCCTGGCCTTCGAACGGATACTCAGTGCCACGGGAACCTATGACGGAACCATCCGGCGGCCCTCGGACAACCGCCCGGCCCGGAAGATCGCCTGGATCCAGTGCATGGGGTCCCGGAACCGGCGGCTGCAGCGGGACTACTGCTCCTCGGTCTGCTGCATGTTTGCCTTGAAGGAGGCGGTGATGGCCAAAGAGAGGGGGGGGGAGGAGATCGAAACCACGATCTTTTACATGGACATGCGAACCTTTGGCAAAGACCACTACCAGTACCGGGAACAGGCCGAAAACCATCACGGGGTAAAGCTGGTTCGGTGCCGGGTCCAGGAGGTGATTCTCAACCCGGACAAGACCCTTGGCCTTCGCTATTTTGACCCGGGAACCAACCAGTTTTTCCTGGAAAACCTTGACATGATCGTCATGTCCACGGGCCAGGTGCCCTACAGGGAC
>DATFJZ010000006.1:0-4965 GCA_035268945.1 Desulfobacteraceae bacterium
TCGATGTAATCGGTTTTGTCGATGAGATGGGAGACATCCCTGCCCTGGGATTTCAGATAGGAAAAATCCGTTCCCTTGTGGGCGATCTTCTTGAAATCCACATCGCGCTTGTCCCGGTGGCAGCGGTTGCAGGTTTTCCCGCCCGTTAGACTGTCGTGGCACTGAACACAGGAGAGGGACATCTCCGACGGCATCACTTCGTGGTCCAGCCGCCAGTACATCCAGGTCTCCTTCCAGAGGTACGAGCCGCTGTATTCCAGGCCGACGGCCTCCATGCCATCCTGGAAGGCCTTGTCCCAGTCAAGATTTTTCCAGTATGCCGTTGTATCGTTCTTGTTCCTGGGGAAAAGATGGGGCACAAGGATCTGCTCATGGTCGGCATCAACGGCCTGGATTCCCTTCATGATCTTGAACGGGGTAATCCGTGAGGTGGGGTCGTTGAAGGAGCCCACAGGCTCGGTGAGGTTGATCACATCGGCGTGGATATCCACCTTGTCGCCGACCAGGACCCGGTCCATGTAGTCTGAGTACCAGGCGTAGTCCGGCACCCCTGACTCTTCCCACCGGAACTCCCCTTTTTTCCAATTGTAATCCGGTTTCCCGTATTTGTCCCGTTTCACCTTCCGGTCTTTGTCTCCGGCCTTGGACCAGTTCCACCAGGTCTTGGTGGGCTTGCACTTGGCAAAAACCGGTGCATGGCACACATTGCAGTCAAGGGTTTTGGTGTGCTGGTTGAGGTGGTGGTCCAGCAGGCTTCCGCAGTAGTGGGGCTCACTGGAATGGCACTGCCGGCAGGTGACGATCCCTTCGGCAACGGGAACCGAAGAGCTTCTACCGCTGATTTTGTGGTTTCTGGTTTTATGGCATTCGCTACAGGCAAAATCATAGCCGCCCATGTGGATGTCACACATCCTGTCCGGCTTGAGCAGCTGTCGTGACATGTCCGCATGCTTGATGGCGTCCCCTCCCCCGCCGTTGAAATGGCAGGAGCCGCAGGTGGCCCGGCTGGTGTGGCCGACATTCTCGGCGACATGGACCAGATCCACCTCTTTTTTTGGCATCCCCGCTCCGGGGGGGTGTTTCTCGTAGGTGCCGGTGGTGTCATGACACACCAGGCAGTCGATGTTTGTCTTGTCGGTAAAGTCAAAGGAATCATCTTTCCAGCCGTATCCGGCATGGCAGCTTGTGCAACGAGCCTCGTTGCTTATGGGGCTGATTCAGTAGTTGTTCAGGGCGGTGGTCCCCTTGCCGTGCATGATATCCTTTCGATGCCCTGTGGTGTAGGGCGAAGGCCCCTTCCAGAGCCAGTGGGCCGTTTTAAGAAAATCCCCGGCCTGGGTGTCGTGGCATCGGATGCATTCCGCCGTTACCTGGGAGGGGTCTGGGTTTTTGGGCAGATCCACCAGCTTTTTATGGGCCGGCACATGTTTCAGGTGGCACCCCTTGCAGGTAACGGGTCCCTTGGCCTCCTCTTTGTGGCAGGCCATGCACTGCTGGTGGTAAGCCGCTTTCAGCCCCAGACGTTCGGGGTGATCGGGATTGAAAGACTCCTGGTGGCAGCCCGAACATCTTGTTGTTTCAAGGGCATCTTCCTTTTCAGGCCGAAAATGGTGGCACCGGGAACAGTCCTTGATCAGCGCGGCGTGGCGCTTGTGGGCAAACCGCACCGGCAGGTAATGATCTTCCCTCTTTTTGATGATGGGGCTGTCCAGAAGGAAATAAACCTCTTTGACATCGGCAATGGAAAGCCCTGAATCCATGAGTCTTATTTTTCTGGCAATCTTGTTTTCATCCTTGTAATCATCGATGAAGGGCACCGTTTCCTCTGCCCTCTCCTTTGCCTTTTCCTGATCCGGGGCCTTCCAGGTCTGGGCTGCTGAAAAAGCAGCAAACACAAGGAAGACACCCGATATAACAACGATTTTTTTCATCATGAAGCAACCTCCCTGGTCTTTTGAAGAACCGGCAGCCAGGTGACAAGAAAGCGGTAGAGAAACATCAAGGTGGCGATGAGTCCCAGGGTGACAAAGATTTCACCTGGTGCGGGAAAATACCTGTTTTCAGCCAAAGGCGGGCTGTACGCCACAATAAACACATTGATCCTGTTGAGAACCACCCCTCCAACGATGAGGGACGCCGCTGTAAAAAGGGCTTTTCTCGATTGCCTTACCCGTAGGGATACCAGCATGGCAAAGGGGATGATCACCCCGAAAAGCATCTCGATGATAAAGGAATTGGTCTGAAAGGTGCCCTCTAAAAGATAGACATAGGTGCCCCGAAAGGCCATATCTCCGAGCTTGAGAACCATGTAGCTCCCCAGGAGAAAAACCGTGATCCGGGTCAGGGGGGTGAGAATCTCCATTTCAGAATCCAGCTGAAAGGAGGTGGTGGCAAGGGTGGTTTCAAACACCACCATGGGATAGCCCACAGCCATGGCCGAGGTGAGAAAGAACAGGGGCAGCAAAGGTGAATACCACAACGGATGGATCTTTGTCGGTGCCACCAGCATCAGCGAACCAAGACTTGACTGGTGCATGCACGAGAGGACAACCCCCAGGATGACAAACACCCACATGACCTTGCCGAGAACCCTGTCGGCCAGTGCAAGAAGCCTGTTCAAAAACCTGTTGAGAAAGGCAAAGGAGCCTGGAAGGTTGACCCTGCCCTTGAACTGTTCCACCACTACGGGAATGAACTCGATGTAGAGCACGTTGAGGTAGATCATCACACACATGGCCACCTCGAACAGCACGGAGTTGAAGTTCCAGTACACCATGGGTTTCCAGATGGCCCAGGAGCGTCCGATATCCACCAGAAGTCCCAGCACAACAAAGGTGTAACCCAGCATGGCCGTTAAAAGGGCCGGCCGGGTGATGGGTTCATAATGGTGTCGTCCCCAGATATGGGCCAGGGCCGCCGTGGTAAACCCGCCGGCGGCCAGGGCGACCCCTGTGGCCACATCCACACCCACCCACAAACCCCAGGGTCTGGCATTGGTCAGGTTGGACACATACCCGATGCCCCCGATGAACCGTGCAACAATGGCAATGGCCCCGGCGGCCATGAAGGCAAGCATGACATAGACCCCCGGGGTAAAGAACTTTTTCTTCAGCGGAGCCGATTTATGGTCCATCAGGCACCTCCCTTTTCTCTGGCCGACTCTGTTTTTTGCCGGATCTGTACATAAAGGCCCCAAGGACTGCAAACAGGGCGATGGGGGACCAGAGATAGCTGAACAGCGAGTGCTGTATGGTTTCGGCCAGCTTTGGCGACGGCCTGTCCGGCAGAACCGGCAGGTTCACCGCTTCAAAGGGAACCGATGAGATGTAGAGCCATGACGTGCCGCCCACCTCTTTTTCACCGTACACATGGTCGATATAGGTGCCCGGGTTCTCCCTGAGCCTTTTTTTGGCCAGCTTCAACAGTGTTTTCCGTTTTCCAAAGGTGATGGCCTCTGTAGGACAGATGGCGGCACAGCCGGGGAGCCCCCCCTCCTTTGAAAGTCTCTCGTTGCAAAAGGTGCACTTCATCACCCTCGGGGTGATGGGATCAAAATACTCATAGGCAGGTATCTCAAAGGGACAGGCCACCATGCAATAGCGGCAGCCGATGCATTTTGTGACATCGTATACCACGGCACCGGTGACCTCATCCTTGGTCAGGGCGCCCACGATGCAGGCCGAAGCGCAGGCCGGATCCTGGCAGTGCATGCACTGGACCTTTGCAAAGGTGGGAAGGGGTTGGTCAAATTTGTCAACTTTGCCGGTAAAATAGCGGTTGACCACGGTATAGGCACTCTCATCGGGCCGCCGTTTTTTATCAAAAATCGTACACTGACAATGGGGGCTTTCCGGCGCCGGAAGTTGGTTCACCTCACTGCAGGCCTCTTCACATTTTCGGCAGCCGATGCACCGGGTCAGGTCCACCAGGCAGCCATAGGGATCCGGCGGCGCCTTTGATGTCCATGCCCCGGCCGAAGAGGTCTTTGTGGTCACCGCTGCACCGGTGGCCCCCATGAATTTAAAAAAAGTCCTTCTGCTAAGCTCCATTTTACCTCCTTGTTTACCTTAACCCTGTATAACCGGCATGGCCCGGAGCATGGTCATTGACAATAAGCGGTTCACCCTTTTTCAATGCCAAGGAAAAAACCCTTTGGGTTTTCTCTGTTGTAGGCGATTCTGTCCCTCGACCGCCCGACGATCAATGTCAGGTCCCCTGCCACGTCGGTATCTCCGACAATTACCTCAAGAACATCCCCTTTTTCCATCGTTTCCAGCCGGCTTTTACATTTCAAAAGGGCCAGCGGCGTGATAAGGCCTCTGAGGTTCAGTTGAAATCGAGCAGCCATGGGATCTCCGCACCAAAAATGTTGTTGTTCCATGCACTGCCTGGCAGTGCACGATGGTTTGCATTGTTTGATTCTGCAACAGATGTACCGGCAGGGAGAAAAAAGGAAGAACGCAGTAAAAGGCCTGAAATATTGGAAAAAACCCCAGAGGAAGAAAGGCGTTGACAGGAAAAAAGGTCAGTGGTGTTTAAATGATTGTTAAACTGTTTAAACAGATTAAACATAGGTTAAGCTGATCACCAAGTAAGACTCTGAAACACGATATGAGCCAATATTTTTTTGGGATGAAGGGGGGAGAAGGTGGGCCGGACAGGGCAGCATGCCAGATGAAATGCTATTTTTTAATCGTTTTTTTAAATCACGCTTAGGATTGCAGATGAAATAAGGTGAACAGACATTACGCCGAACTTTGGCTCATATATAAGGCGCATCAAAGGCTCAACAGCAGGCCTGTTGGGCCTTTGGTGCAACGCGGTAGATGAGTCAAAGGGCAAGTAATTACGTTCAGCTTATAAAATTCGCGATCCTTAATTTGTAGGAGGAAAGTGTTTTAATTTTAAGATTAAAAAACAGCTGCCCTGTCCGGGATCGGATGTATCAATTAAAAATAGAAGCTA
>DATFJZ010000007.1:0-8108 GCA_035268945.1 Desulfobacteraceae bacterium
GGCGCTGTCTCATATTAAAAAGCTCTATTTGTCTGGAAAAAGCTGAGCATCGATATGCGTAGATTGTTTTCTTTCAGTTCCCTAACCTGGACAAGCCAGAATCCCAAAGGCTTTCCGGTTCTCTTGCCAAAAAGACACAAAATTCAGAGATAAGAAACTAAGGAGGAGTGAATGACCCTGCTGCACCGATCGGTAACTCCAGGAAAAAAAAGTGTGAAGCGGATGTGCATAAAATTGATCTTTATCCTTCTTGGCCGGGCCTTCCAGTCTGCCTCCCGGAAAGATCCTGTGATCCGCAAAGAAATTCTGTCCTGGGAGGAGGGGTTTTCCATTGCGATGACGGTTTTGCCCAGGGGCCCTCTTCTCCATCTTGAAAAAAAGAACGACAGGCTTGTTTTTAAATGGTTTTCATCGGAAAAAAAGGATCTTGAGATCTGTTTTCGCAATGTGGAGTCCGCTTTTATGGTCCTGACACCCCAAATGGGCGCGGCCCAGGCGTTTGCTGAAAAGAGAATTCGCGTCAGGGGGGATCTTGGTCTTTGCATGTCATTTACAAGGGCTTTGAATGAGCTCCTTGCTGTTCTTTACCCCCGTTTTGTGGTTAAAAAGCTTGTAAAACGGGTCCCGGTTCTGGATGGAAAAAAGATCGGTCTGAGGATCTGGCTGTACACCCTGGGGATTGTTACAGGACTATAAATGCGACACACCTGCTCTCTGCAGGGACAACCAAACCCTGGTCCTTTGGGACGGGATTTTCATTTTAAGGAGTTTTTATGGTGCCGTCATATTACGAGTATTACAACCCGGTAAAGATTATTTCGGGGAACAAGGCCCTTGAAAACCTGGCCTCTGAACTGGAATTCTTCGGGGTCGGCCGTCCCCTTGTGATCACGGACAAAGGGGTTGCAAAAGCAGGGCTTGTAAAGCTGGTGAAAAAGGGGGTTGCCGGCTCCGGAATGACCATCGGAGCTGTTTTTGATGATGTCCCCCAGGACTCGTCAATCCGGGTGGTCAGCAGACTTGCCGGTATTTTCCGGAAAAACAGGTGTGATTGTATCGTGGCAGTGGGGGGCGGTTCTGTCATTGACACGGCCAAGGGGGTCAATATCCTCGTTACCGAAGGGGCCGATGATCTGCTGCCCTTTGCAGGGGCGGACATGCTTAAAACCCCCATGAAACCCCTGGTGGTGGTTCCCACGACTGCCGGTACCGGTTCAGAGGTGACAGGGGTGGCTGTGATATCGGATTTGGAAAGAAATGTAAAAATGGTCTTTACCTCTTCTTATCTCCTGCCGAAAATTGCTCTTCTCGATCCCAGGATGACCGTTTCCCTCCCCCCTGGGATGACAGCGGCAACGGGCATGGACGCCATGGCCCATGCCGTTGAAGGGTTCCTCTCCCTGCAGAAAAACCCCATGAGCGATGCCTGTTCGTTTGCCTCCCTTGAGCTGATCAGGGAAAATCTCCTCGAGGCGGTGAAAAACGGCGAAAACCCGGACACCCGCTTTGCCATGGCAAATGCCGCCGTACTGGCAGGCGCATCCTTTTCCAATGCCATGGTGGGGATGGTTCACGCCCTGGGCCATGCTGCCGGAGGGATCTGCCATTTATCCCACGGTGTTGCCATGAATATCTTTCTTCCCTTTGGTCTTGAGTACAACCTGCCAGAACGTGAAATGGAGACAGCACGGCTTTTGCTGGCCGTTGCCGGTCCTGATATCTATGCAAGAACTCCGGAGAGCCGAAGGGCGAAAAAAACCATCGAACATATCAAAGCGCTTCAGCAGACCCTGCACGACCTCTGTGCGCTTCCCATGACCCTTGATCAGGCCGGAGTGCCCCGGCACAAACTTCCCCTGATAGCAGATCTTGCCATCAACGATCCGGCCTTGATGATGAATCCCAGGGAGATGAACAGGGAAGATGCCCTGGAAATATTGTACCAGGCCTTCGAATAAAAAAGGGGCCTGATCATGACGTTGGCCAAATCCGCTGGTTTGTGGCCCCCTCCCCGGCATAATAATCAAGACCGTAAAACGAGGTGGAGAGTATGGATGAGATAACAGGCGCCGTCAACAGGATCATTGACATCGACCTATCGGAAAAAATATATTCGGTTTTTACCGTAACAGACCAGGACCGCAAGGCCTTTCTCGGGGGGAAAGGGCTTGGCATAAAGCTTTTGTATGACAGGTTGGTGCCGGGGATTGATCCCCTGGACGAGGAGAACATCATTGCCGTCATGCCGGGGGTCCTTGCCGGGACGGGTGCTGTCTGTTCCGGACGGTTTAGTGCGGTGTTCAAATCCCCCCTTACCGGAATCATGGCCTCCTCGTCCTGCGGCGGTCCCTTTGGCATCCGTCTGAAAACCGCCGGGTACGGCGGTGTGCTGATCAGGGGGATGGCCGATGAGCCCTGCCTTGTCCGCATTGACCATGAGGGGGTTGTTTTTTGCCCGGGAGACCATGTCTGGGGGCTTGACACCGAACAAGCCCAGGAGAAGATTGTTTCCAATAAACAAGAGGCGGCCCTTGTCATGGGACCTGCCGGCGAGAACCTGGTGAGGTTTGCCAATGCCGCTTCAGCAGACCGGTTTTTCGGCAGGGGAGGGCTTGGGGCTGTCATGGGATCCAAGAACCTCAAAGGGGTGGTTGTCCGTGGGGGCGCCTTTAAGATCGTACCCCATGATCCGGATGGGTTTAAAGCGGTGAAAGAGACGGCAGAGACCTATGTGCGCCGGAACCCCGTTTCCCTGGCCATGGGGGAGTATGGCACGGCTGTCAATGTCAACCCGGTGAACCGGACCAAGAGTCTGCCGGTCTGGAACTTTTCCCTGGGAAGCCATGCCCGGGCGGTGCAAATCACCGGTGAGATGATCAAGAAACAGAACAAAACATCCAGCCACACCTGCAAGCCCTGTTCGATCATGTGCGGCCACAAGGGGGTGTTTGGGGGAAGAAAAACCAGTGTGCCCGAGTATGAGACCTTGGCCCTTCTCGGAGCCAACCTGGGGATATTCGACCGGGAGAAGATCTCAGAATTCAACGACCTCTGCAACCGCCTCGGTCTCGACACCATCTCTGCCGGCGGAACCCTTGCCTGGGTAATGGAAGCCGGGGAAAAGGCGTATATAGAGACGTCCCTGGGATTCGGCAGCCATGGGGGAATTTGCCGGGCATTGACGGATATTGCCATGGGCCGGGGGTTTGGAAAGGAGATGGGGCTTGGATCCAGGGCCCTTGCCGAAAAATACGGGGGCAAGGAGTTTGCCATTCAGGTAAAGGGACTTGAGATGGCAGGCTACGATCCCCGGGGGTGCTACGGCCAGGGGCTGGCCTATGCCGTGGCCAACAGAGGCGCATGCCACCTTTCCGCCTCCCTCATGGCTTTTGAACTCTTCCTGGATCTGCTCGAGCCGGACAGTGTCACGGCAAAGCCCGAATTTGTCTGGTTTGTTGAAAATCTTACCGCAGGGATCAATTCCCTGCAGACCTGTCAATTCACCATGTACGCCTACACCCTTGAACCTTTTCTCGTACGGCATACGCCCAGGCCAGTCCTGAAATTCTTAATGGGGAACTTTCCGTTTCTTGCCCAGAAGCTGGTGGATTTTTCCATCTACCCCCGGCTTTTCACCTCGGTGACCGGGATAAAGATCTCGTCAAAACAATTCCTTCGGGCCGGCGAGCGGATTCATCTTCTCGAGCGGTACATGAATACCAGGGAAGGTATCGACCGGAAGGACGACACCCTTCCCGATCGGATGCTATTCGAGGTGATTCCAGGGGACAGACAAAAGCGGATGGTGCCGCTGGACCAGATGGTGGATCGGTACTATAAAAAAAGGGGATACGATTCAAGGGGCGTCCCCAGGCCGTCCTGCCTGAAAAAATGAAACAGATTAGACCTGGGAATGAAACATAACCTCCCGGCCTTGTTCGGAAGCCATTCACCATTTAAACAAACACCCGAACAGCGGCCGGCCAGGGAGGGTTATTTTGCATCGCCGTCGGCAAGAAGCCTGGTCGTCTCTTTCTGGATGCAGAAATAGATATCATCATCACCGCCGAATATATCAACAACATCCCTGTGGTCCACGAGTTTTTCAATGATAAAGGCCGTGATGTAGAGACTGACAATATTGGGGCTTGATACAAGGGTCCGGTAGGGGGCAATCTGGTAATCGATTTCAAAATCTTCGGCCTTGCACAGGGTTTCCAGATTCTTTTTAATCTGCTCCTGAATGGAGTTTTTGCTCACCGTTTCGATGAGACCGTTTTCAATGAGCTTCATGGCGAGCCTGCTGCTGTATGTGTCGATCTGCTCTTTGACAGCACTGATGGTCTCACGTTTTTCTTTCTCCCTGGAGGACTCGATTTTAGAGAGAAGCTTTGATTCTCGGTTGCCAACATGAAATGTTTTCCCCATGACGCTGTCCTTTATTTATGTGTTAAATCTTTCCGTGGATTGAAAATGTAAATTCTTTTGTGCGCTGTTCACGTTTGTTGACCTTTACTTATAATCCATAATACGTTCATGTTTCAAGATAAAAATTATTTCGGTTCACTCTTTCATTTTCTCCGGTGCCGTGATCAAGGGGTTCGTATTCAGATCTTTTTTTATAAGAAAGTCGTCATCCATCAGCCATCAGCCGTCAGTATTTTTCTTCTGACTACTGACGGCTGATTACTCTCAGCAGTAGGCGTGAACAATCATCTGGAGGGTGTTTTTGTTTTTAAACCGGTTGACTTTGAGCTTGAAGGCTATTTTTTCAAAAAATTCCGGGAGGTTCTCCAAAGATTCAATGTTAAACGCCATGGCCTCAACGGTGGTTCCTGCCTGTTCCAGCACCATCTTCCGGTGCCGTGCTCCGATGAGACAGGAAGAGGCCACCTTGATGCGGCTGGATGTGAAGAGCGGTTCCGGGTTGCCCATGCCAAAGGGTCTCAACCGGTCGATCTCCCTGGCAAGCTCTGTTGTGATCTCCCTGAGCTCCAGGTGGCAGTCCAGAACCACCTCCTGCTGATAGTCCTCCATGTTGGCTGAGGCTGCGATCTCTTGTTCAACGGCTTTTGAAAAATCTTCGAGGTTCTTCTCCTTCAGGGAGAGCCCCGCTGCCATGGCATGTCCCCCGAATTTTTCAAGCAGGGAGGAACACCGGGAAAGGGCTTTGTAAATATTGATTTTTCCGACGCTTCGGCAGGAGCCTGTAACCATGGGGCCTGCCGTGGAGAGAAGAATTGCCGGGCGGTTGTGTTTCTTTGAGATCTTTGACGCCGCAATGCCCAGGATACCGGGGTTCCACTTTTTATCCCAGAGAACGATGGCCGGGGCTTTCAAAATCGTTGGTTCTTTGAAAATCCTTTTTTCGATGACCTCGATGATGCTCTGTTCTGTCTGCTGCCTTTTTTTGTTGAGCTGGTCAAGAATGTCAGCGGTCTGCTCTGCGCCTGCTTTTTCCCAGGAGGAGAGCAGTGCGACACAGGTGCGTGCATGGGAGATTCTCCCGGCGGCGTTGATCTTTGGTGCAATTTTGAACGAGATATCTTCGGAGTCCATGGTGCTGCAGTCAATCCGGCTGACGTCGAACAGAGCCTTGAGTCCGGGCCTTTCTCCTTTTTTCATGGTGTTGATGCCGGCCTGTGTCAGGATTCTGTTTTCTTTTTTCAGGGGAACCATGTCGGCGATGGTGCCAAGGGCGACAAGATCGCACAATTGAACAAGGTTGGGCTCTTTTCTCTCTTTCCAGAATCCCTGTTTGCGCAGGTGCTGTCTCAGGGCAATGACCAGGTAAAAGGCAACGCCCACCCCGGCAAGGTAGTCCAGGTTTGACGGGCAATCGGCCCGCTTGGGATTGACAACGGCCACTGCCGGAGGAAGGGGTACGGCTGTTTCATGGTGGTCCGTTACAATCACGTCGATGTCCTCCTCTGCCGCTGCCTCCACGGCATCGTTGCTGTCAGATCCGCAGTCCACGGTGATGATCAGGTCAACGTTTTCGTCTGCAGCCATGGAGACGTGGTGCTGCCGGAGGCCGTGCCCCTCTTTGATTCTGTGGGGAATGTACCAGGTAATGTCTCCGTCAATGCCGGTGAGGAAATCGTTTAAAAGGGAGGTGGCGCTGATGCCGTCGGCATCAAAATCTCCGAAAATCATGATCTTTTCATGATTGACAACAGCAGTGGTGATCCGGACAACGGCTTTTTCCATGTCTTTCAGTGAAAAGGGATCGGCCAGGTGTTCAAACGAGGGGAGGAGAAAGGGATACGCAAGCTCTGGCGTGGTGATGCCCCTGTTGACAAGCAGGGTGGCAGTGATTTTCCGGCAGCCGAGTATCCTGGCAATTTTTTCCACCTGCTTTTCATCTGCCGGCCTGTATTTCCAGGTATTGTTCATATGGTTCTTCCTTGGCCTAGGTCCTGAATCCATTTCATCGTTTGTTGTGAGCACGCGCCCATGGGGGGTTATATGAAAGTCGTGTTGCTCCGGCAGCCGATCCGGGGTTTATCCTCCGCTCATTCTCGCAGCCCCTCCATGGGCTGCTCCGAGGTGAGCGGCAGCTCCTTCAGCCTCCATGCTGACCGCTGCCGCTCAAAACCGCTACGGGCAAAACCCCGGATCGGCTGCCTCTAATTCGACTTTCTCTCTTTGTTGTGAGCACACTGCCCATGGCCGTTATATACAAAATCCCCTGAATTGTCAAAATTGAAAGGTTTTTATTGAACAGGTCCATGGAAAGATGATATAAAAAGGGTTTGCAGTTTTGTCATGAAAATGGACCGCCGGTCAACAGAAGGGATACTGGATGGATGGCTCCCGGGTCATAAATGATCGTCCGAACGTTGCGTTATTATTTGTTGTTCAAGAGATATCCCAAACAATACAAAACATACCAGGAACTTATGACTGACGAGATTCACATGAAAACCGTTGAAAAAAAGTATAAAGTGGAAAAGAGCAGGATAGGGTTTTTAAAGTTTATTTTTGAGGCCCATGACGGCATTGCCGTTATTACAACCCTTGATGCCAAAACAGGTCTTGTAAGGTTTGCCATTGCACCGGACTGCACCGGGGAGGTTGCGGAGGTTATCGAGGATCTGAAAAAGGACATTCAAATTGATGAAGCGTAACGTCTATGCATATATCCATACCATCGGCTGCCAGATGAACACCTATGATTCGGAAAAGTTCATGGTTATTCTCGCTGCCATGGGGTATGAAAAAACCCTGGATCTGGAAAAGGCCGACATTGTCATCTGCAACACCTGTTCCATACGGGAAAAAGCCCAGGAAAAGGCCTTCAGCTTTCTCGGGAAAATTGCCGGAAGAAAAAACAGCAGCAAACGTCCCATCTCTGTCATGGCCGGCTGTGTTGCCCAGCAGGAGGGCAGGGAGGTGTTCAAGCGCATTCCCAACCTCGACATTGTGCTTGGCACCCAGGCCTTTTCACGGCTTGAATCCCATGTTCAGGCCGTACAGGAGGGGAGAACGAGGATTGCCGACACCGATGAAAGCAATGAGATCTTTGAATTGATGCCTGACGGGTCGGAGGAGCAAAAGGTAACCAGGTTTGTCACCATCATGCAGGGGTGTGACAATTACTGCACCTATTGTGTGGTTCCCCATGTCAGGGGCAGGGAGAGGAGCCGGGAGCCGGAAAAGATCCTCCAGGAGATAAGAGCCCTGGCCGGGGACAATGTCAAGGAAGTCACCCTCCTCGGTCAGAACGTCAATTCCTATGGTAAAAAAGAGGGTGTTTGTTCGTTTCCCCATCTCCTCGAACAGGTCAGCGCCGTTGACGGCATTCAGCGCATCCGGTTTGCCACCTCCCACCCCAAGGATCTCTCCGATGATTTGATTGCCGTGATGCGGGACAACAGCAAGGTCTGCAACCATCTTCACCTGCCTGTTCAGTCCGGGTCCAACCGGATATTGAAGAAAATGAACCGTAAATACACAAAAGAGATTTACCTTGAGCGCATTGCCAGGCTCCGGAGCCAGTGTCCGGGGGTGGCCCTCTCTTCAGACATGATCGTGGGGTTCCCATCGGAAACCCGGGAGGAGTTCCAGGAGACCCTTGACCTTGTCAAAACCGTTGAATTTGACGG
>DATFJZ010000008.1:0-5363 GCA_035268945.1 Desulfobacteraceae bacterium
CGAGGAAAAAAACGGCAAGTATGTTACCAAAAAATGGACCGGCGATGTGCCCGACGGCGGGTGGTATCCCCTGGAAAACCCCGACGGATCCAAACGAGACGACGCAAAACATCCCTTTATCATGCGGAAACACGGTCACGGACAGATTTTCGGGCCGGGCAGAGCCGACGGCCCCTTTCCCGAGCACTATGAACCCCTGGAGTGTCCGGTGGAAAAGAACTACTTCTCCTCCCAGATGACAAACCCCACGGCAGCGGTCTACTCCACCGATGCCGACGCCCACGCCACCTGCGACCCCAGGTTTCCCTTTGTGGGGACCACATACCGGGTCTCCGAGCACTGGCAGACCGGCCTGATGACCCGCCCCCAGCCATGGCTCATGGAACTTCAGCCCAACGTGTTTGTCGAGATGAGCGAAGAGCTGGCCAAATTGCGGGATATCAGCAACGGCGAGCGGGTAAAAGTGGCCAGTGCCAGGGGTTCCCTGGAGTGCACCGCCGTGGTGACCAAACGGTTCAGGCCCTTTAAGATCGGCTACGCAACCATCCACCAGGTGGGGATTCCCTGGCATTACGGATGGCGATGGCCTGCCGACGGAACCGAGGAGAGTGCCAACCTGCTCACCCCCCCGGCCGGGGATCCCAACACCAGAATTCCTGAAACCAAGGCATTCATGGTCAATGTGACAAAGCTGTAAAGGAGGGAATTCACCATGAGCAAAGCGATATTTATCGACACCACCCTGTGCACCGCCTGCAGGGCCTGCCAGGTGGCATGCAAGCAGTGGCATAACCTGCCTGCTGAAGAGACGGTGAACCGGGGCAGCTACCAGAACCCCGAAGATCTGAGCTTTTCCACTTACAAACTGGTGCGCATGAACGAAGAGATCATCGACAACAAACTCCACTGGCTGTTTTTTGCGGACCAGTGCCGGCACTGCAGGGACGCCCCCTGCCTGGACACGGCCTTTGACGAAAGGGCCATTTACAAGGATCCCCTCACCGGGGCCATTGTGTACACCGCCCAGACCAAAAGGCTGAATGCCGACGACATCATTGACTCCTGCCCGTACAACATCCCCAGGAGAGCAGCGGACAACACCCTTGCCAAGTGCGATATGTGCAACGACAGGGTCCACAACGGCCTGAAACCGGCCTGTGTTCAAACCTGTCCCACTGGAGCCATGGATTTCGGAGAAAGGGACGTCATGGTGGCCAAGGCCGAAAAGAGGGTAAAACAGGTCCAGGCCACCCACCCCGGGGCCATGCTTCTGGATCCCGACGCGGTCAATGTGATCTACCTGGTCAGCCAGTCCCCCCGGCTCTATTGGGAATTTGCCATGGCACAGCCGGGAAAGGGCGGCCTGAAACGAAGCGTTGCCCTTCGTAAAATGGCAGGCCCCCTTGCAAAACTCATAAACGTATAATGCAACCACTGCCGGGGAAAGCGTTGACGCTTTCCCCGGTTTTTTATTAAAAGGAGGGACAATGAAAAGGCTCCTCGTAACCACCCTGTTTTTTATGGTACTGAGCATGATGCCCGTACCTGGGATTGCAGACTGCGGAAAGATGGAACTGGATTTTCAACTGGCCGTCCCGGAAGAACAGAGCCAGAAAGGCTATCTTGGCCTGGACGACGGCAAGACCTTTGCCCTTTCCGATATCAAGGCAGACATGGTCATCATTGAGATCTTTTCCATGTACTGCCCCATCTGCCAGGCCGAAGCGGACAAGGTCAACCGGCTGTTTGAGCTCATCCAGGCCGATGATCTTTTGAAAGAGAGGGTCAAACTCATTGGCATCGGTGCGGGCAACTCATCCTTTGAGGTTGATTTCTTCCGAAAAAATTACCAGATACCCTTTCCCCTGTTCAGTGACGGCGATTTTACCATTCACAAAAAAATCGGGGAGGTGCAGACCCCATGTTTTATCACCCTGGCACCGGACAAAGATCTTGAGGTCTTTTACTGCCGGGAGGGAAGGTTCAAAGACCCCGGACAATTTCTGGACCACCTTGTCAAACCATTGAAGTCCCCGGAGGATACACCGTGAAACGGCTCAACACCATAAGCATGACCCTGGCAGCCCTGGTTATCGTCTGTTCATGGTTCCTCTGCACGGCCGGTGCAGAGGGTATTAACAGGGAAGACATCTACGATCCAGGAACGTTAAAACCCATTGACAGCCAACTTTCGGTAAGTCTCGGCGAGAAAGCCCCGGACTTTCGACTCAAGTCGGTCTCCGGAGACATGATCGGTCCGGGCAGTTATCTGGGCAAGAAGAATGTACTGATATCGTTTGTGCCGGCGGCCTGGACCCCGGTATGTTCGGACCAGTGGCCGGGGTACAACATTGCCAGGCCCCTGTTCGAACAATACGACACCATCGTTCTGGGAATCTCCGTGGACAACCTTCCCACCCTCTTCGCCTGGACCGGGGAGATGGGAGATCTCTGGTTTCCCGTTTTATCGGATTTCTGGCCCCACGGCAGGGTGAGCAGCCAATACGGGGTGCTCAGGTCCGACGGCACGTCGGAAAGGGCCCTTTTTCTTGTGGACAAAAAAGGAATTCTGCGATTTATCCATGTATCGGACATCAATGTCCGGCCGGACCTTGGCATGATCATCGATTCTTTGAAGGCACTTTCCCGGTGACAATGGAAGGGCTCAAGCCGCCGATTATTCAGCTTAAAATCGTCCAAATCTTCCCGGCTGTTCTGCTGCCCTGAACTGGTTTCGCCCCGCCTCCTTGGCCCTGTACAACGCCTGGTCTGCTGCCTCAACCAGCTTCATGGAAGAATTTTTTTTGCCCGGTACCACACAGGCCACCCCGATGCTCACCGTTAACCACCGGGAAACATCCGAATCTTCATGGACGATCTCCAGTTTCCGGACATCGGAGAGTATTTTTCCGGCAATGAGTTCTGCTCCGTTGCGGTCTGTGTCGGGGAGAACAATGACAAACTCTTCCCCTCCGTACCTTGCCACAAAATCTCCGGGCCGGCCGGGGACCTCGTCGATCAGGGCGGCAACCCTTTTCAAACAGTCATCCCCTGCCAGGTGACCGTAAAGATCGTTGTACCGTTTAAAATAGTCGATATCGATCATGATCACCGTTAAAAAGCCCCTGTTCCGACGGCACCGATGCCACTCTTTTTTCAGGACAGCATCAAAATTCCGCCGGTTGGGAATCCCTGTCAAGCCGTCCATGTAAGAGATGGTTTCAAGCTTCTTGTTTGCCCGGGTAAGCTTCTTGTTCAACCCGGCAAGTTCGACATTGTACCGTGCCACAGAGATGTGGCGGTATAAAAAAAAGACCCCAATGATGCCCAGAACCAGGAGAATTTTCCACAGCAGGGAATAATCGAAGTCCTGTTGGTATTTCAGGGTGATCCAGCTTTGGAAAATCTCTTTTTTCTCTGCCTTGTCCAGGGAATTGACGGTTTTCTCAAAAACAGTTAAAAGAATTTTTTCCCTGCCGGCAATCCCCCCTCGCAACGGAACATCGTAGGGCAGCTCTCCGGAAATTTTCAGGTCAACCATCTGCTTTTCCTGGATGTAAAAACCGATTTTCGGTGCCATGTCCACAACGGCGAACAGCTCTTCACTCTGAACCTTTGAAAGCCCCTGCTCTAAACTGTCCACTGCCTGAAACTCGATGTGGGGGTACCAGGCTGTCAGCTGATCAAAAAACCAGGCATTTCTGCTGACCCCGATCTTTTTTTCCGCGATCTCATCCAGGGAGTTGATATAGATCGCCTTGCTGCCCGTTGCAATGACCAGGGGATATTCCACATACGGTTCGGTAACCCGGTACGTTTTTCCATCGGCTGCGTTTTGCCCAACCATGGAAATCATATCGCACCGGCCTTTGGCAAGCATCGTTTCTGCCTCTTGAAACGAATTGCACGGGACAATATCCATGGGCAGGCCAAGCTTCTCTTCCATGGATCTGTAAAAATCTGCCACAATTCCGGTGTATTGACCTTTCTCGTCAACGGATTCAAAGGGCAGATTCTCCGCCTGGACCGACAAAACAAGCTGTTTTTTTTCTTCCAGATACTCTTTTTCCCTGCGGGTCAGGTTGCCTGGCCCCTCCCTGCCGATAGCCATGCTCCCGATCCACTTCTCGACAATTTCCTGGTACTGACCGGTGCTGACATGATCCATTGCCTTGTCAAGGATCGAGGCCAGGGGGGCCATATCCTTTCTAACGGCCATGTAAAGGGGAAGGGAGTGATCCAGCTGAACTTCCGCCACCACCGTAACATTGTCAAGAAAATGCTTTTTGATGAGGTAGTTGATAATGCCCAGGGAACCGACAAAGCCGTCAGCTTTCCCAAGGGAGACCTGCTTGAGTCCCTCCTGGGGGTTGTCCACCAGCATGTAGTCAAACCCGGGGTTTTCATTCATTATGGCCTCTGTCAGGGTATACCCATGGGGCATTGCAATGGTTTTGCCCTTCATGTCGGACAGTGTTTCAACCTGTTTGAGATCTTTGCGTGTGGCAAGCACCTTGACAAGCTCCACATAGGAGCGGGTAAAGGTCAAAAAAGTCTCCCGTTCAGACGACTTCCACAGCCCCGGAAAAAGGTCCACCTGGTTCTGCCGTCCCATCTCGAGAAGCTGGGACCAGGTGTGCCCGTTTACAAATTCAAGGTCCACCCCAATGGTTCTGGCAAGAAGCCTGGCATAATCAATGGCAAACCCCGTCGGCCGACCATTTTCAACAAAATCGAACGGGGGCCAGTCCAGCTCATTGGCAACCCTGATAACAGGATGATTCCTGAGAAAAATCTCCTCGTCAGGGGTCAGATTCATATTCTCCCCTGAATCCAAAGCGCCCTTGCCCAGCCATTTCTGTTCAAGGACAGCAATATCGCCCGGGGTAACGGTTTCAAGGGCTTTTTCAAGCATGGCATGGAACACCGGCCAATCCTTTCTCACCAGAATGCGAAGGGCCTTTTGCCGGTTGTTGTCGTACTGGTTGAACCATCCTGTTATTTTCAGATCTTCCAGGAAATGTTTTTTCATCCGGTACCGGGCAACGGCTGACAGCTCGATGACGGCATCGGCTTTTTTCTTTATCACAGCGTCAAAGGCCTGGGCCATGTTGCCAACGGAGAGGAGGTGGATTTCGGGGTAGTTTTCCAGCAAAAAGGATTCATAGGCCCACCCCTTGGGCGCTGCAACAATCTTTCCATCCAGATCACTGATATCAAAGATGTCATTTCGATCCCGGGAGACGACAAACACGGTTCTGTCTTTGTAATAGGGTTTTGTAAAACGCCCGTAGTGTTTCCTCTCCCTGTTTTTGTAGGCTGACTGCAGAACGTCGATCTTTTGATTGCGAAACAGGGCAACC
>DATFJZ010000009.1:0-4321 GCA_035268945.1 Desulfobacteraceae bacterium
AGTTAAAAATTCCCACCGAAAAACCGGCACCAACGAAACTGTCCTGTGTTTGATTGTGGACAAACTGAAAAAGAAAGAAGATCAGATAAAAAATTTCTTCCAGATCACAACACCTGGATAGGCTCGCATTGTGCCGTCCAGGCCTTTTCTTCGGATTCAAGGGGTTATCACAGGCGCAGAGTGAAAATATATGCCTGTAGGCGCAACCTAGAAGACGGGTAAAAGGGGAAACAGCGGGAAAGGGTCATTCCCTTCTTTTGCTGCCAAACGATGCCGCCAGCAGTGCAAGCCCCTCCTCGATTGAAATTTCCGGCCGGTAACCAAGATCCTTTTTGGCCCTTGATATATCAAACCAGTGGGAGGTTGACAGCTCCCTGGCGGCAAAGCTTGTCATGGGAGGCTCTTTTTCAATTTTCAGCAGGGAGAAGAAACATTCGAAAACAGCTCCCGCAGCAACGGCGCTCCTGGCTGAGACTGCGCCCTTAACCGGGGGAACGCCGGCACAGGCAAGGATATTGTCCACCATCTGCCACAGGTTCACCGGTTGATCCTGGCTGATAAAATAGATGTTCCCCGAAAGGTCTGGATTCCGGGCAAGGGCCTTACAGGCAAGGATATGGGCAGTTGCGGCATTTTCCACATAGATGGTGTCCACCCGGTTCTTCCCGCTGCCGATTTTTTTCAATGTTTTTGCCCTTTTGATCAATTGGGGCACCAGGTGGGTGTCGCCGGGCCCCCATATCAGGTGGGGCCTGAGAATTATGGTATCAAGCCCCCCTGCTCCGGCCTTTTTTACCATTTGTTCCGCCATGGCCTTGGTTTCCGGGTAAACAGCGTGGTACCTTTCCGGATAGGGCACCGATTCATCCACACCTTCCATGTCACCGCCGTGGAACACAACGCTTGGTGAACTGGTATGGACAAGCCTCTTCACCCCGTTATCCAGGCAGGCCTGGATAACATGTTGTGTGCCGGTCACATTGGCCCGGAAAAAATCATCTCTTTTTCCCCAGATCCCGGCCTTTGCCGCTACATGAAAAACCGTATCAACCCCGGAAACAGCCTGAATCACAGCCTTTTTGTCGGCAAGGTCGCCCTGGATCTGGGCAACCCTGCTGTGGCACAGTTCCGGGTAGTATTGCCTGGAAAAACTCGTCACCCGGGCACCTTCTTCCAGAAGCTTTCTTACCACGGCCCTGCCAAGAAAACCGCCCCCCCCTGTTACAAGTACGTTTTGATTGTGCATCGGCTCTTTTTTCTCCATTTCAACGACGTTTTGATGCCCATTGACATATTCAGGCCTGCCATCTTGTGCAAGCCACCTTTCCGGGTGGGAAGTATACGGGGTTTAAAAACGCTCCACAAGAAAAAAACGGCCTTGACACTCGATATGAAAACCACCTAAAATTTTTCCTTGACAAACCTGCAAATAATCGATAAAAACCCAGCATCCTTTCATCTGAGCGGGAATAACTCAGTGGTAGAGTGCGACCTTGCCAAGGTCGAAGTCGCGGGTTCAAATCCCGTTTCCCGCTCCATTTTTTCCTTCCTGTTGAACACCTCCCCTCCAATCTAATATTGTGAAGATCTGCAGCCAGTAATAAAATTGCCGTCCTGCCGGTTGAATTATATTTCAGCACCTGCTATACATGTAACCGAACAGCCGACCCCCATCCCGGAAATCAGAAAATCTATCAAAAAGGAGCATGGATATGCCTTTACACGATTTCACTGTTTATGACATGTTTGAAATGAACGCCAGATGCTTTGCCGACAAAACCGCCATAACCGATCAACAAAAAAGCCTCTCTTTCCAAGCCCTGTTTGACCAGAGCTCGTTTCTTGCCCGGGGCATGGCAGACAGGGGTATCACCAGAGGCGACCGCATTGCCGTACTTGCCATGAATTCCGTGGAATACATTCTCCTCTACGGTGCAGCAGCCGTGCTGGGGGCTGTGGTGGTTCCTTTGAACTGGCGCCTCTCCGATGAGGAGATCCAGTACATCCTGGAGGATGCAAACGCCTCTTTTCTCTTTTTTGATGAAACCCAGAGACAAAGGGCCGAATCCATCGGCCTGTCCCATGGCACATCCCTCCGGCTCATCAGCCTTGACAACGCCTCCTCAACAGCCATCACCCCCCTCCAGGAGCTGATGGCCACACAAAGCCCTCTTTCCGGCCAGGCAAACAGTGACGACATCTTCTGCCTGATCTATACTGCTGCTGTTGAGGGAAAACCCCGGGGAGCTGCCCTTTCCCACTCAAACATCGTTTACAGCAACATCCAGACCACCATTGACATGAAGATTGACAGCAGCGATGCCTACCTCAACATGCTTCCCCTGTTTCACATCACGGGAATCAACCTGGCCTTTTCTGTGCTGCACATGGGTGGAAAAAACGTTGTCATGGAAAAATTCAATGCCTCCAAAGCCCTTGCCGCCGCAGAGCAGGAAAAGATAACCCTCATGGCAAGCTTTCCCCCCATCTTAACATCCCTCATGGATGAGATGGACAAGCAGGCATACGATCTGTCATCCCTGAAGCATGTCACCGGCATTGACTCCCCTGACAACATCTCTAAATTCACCCGGCAGACCGACGCTGTGTTTAAGATCCTCTACGGCCAGAGTGAAACCTCGGGCTTTGTCTCCCTGGGTGACAGCAGCGAAGCCCCCGGCTCTGCCGGAAAACAGTGCGTGCTGTCAAAGATCTCCATCCGGGACGACAATGACCGAAATGTCCCCTCCCATGAAACCGGGGAAATATGCGTAAGGGGCCCCATTGTGTTCCAGGGCTTCTGGGACAATGGAAATCTTGACAGATCAAGCTTTCGCTCCGGATGGCACCACACCGGGGACAACGGAAGAATCGACAAAAACGGGTTTCTCTGGTTTGAGGGAAGAAAACCGGAAAAGGAGTTGATAAAACCCGGTGGAGAAAATGTCTACCCGGCAGAAGTGGAACAGGCCATCCTGGAACACCCCGAAATCCTTGAAACCTGTGTCATCGGAGTCCCGGACCCAAGATTCGGTGAAGGGGTCAAGGCGGTATGTGTCAGGGCGGAATTATCAACACTTGGGGAAACCGACCTCATCGAATTTGTCGGACAGCGCATCGCCAGATACAAAAAGCCCGGATACGTCTCGTTTGTAGCCAGCCTGCCGAAGAATGACAAGGGAGGTATTGACAGAAAAAGGATAAAAGAACTATACTCGAACCAGTGATCCGACACACCCCAAACGAAAAGGAGCCGTTTTTTGACCGGAATCCAGGAAATCCTCACCTTGATAATGATAATCGCCGGCATTGTTGTACTTCCAAGGATCTTTGGAAAAAGAGACCCGGCAGGTGGGAAAAAGAAAAAAAACGTCCCCCTTTCGGGAAAAATCAGGATGGGCATTGTCTTGTCCATCCTGCTTCCCGCAGTTGCCGCCCTGGTCATAAAACCCTGGCAGCAGGACCTTACCCTGTTCACCCTCTTGGGAGTCCTCCCCGTGGCCGCAGGCTGGGCTGCATTCTGGATCCGTTCCGGCTTTAAACGTACAGGCCCGGGAAAAAGCAGACCATGCCGATAAAGGATCTTCCACTGCTACCCCGGGGCAAGGGGGCTTCTTTTCCTGAAAAAAAAACGGACAGTCCCCAGGGGCTGCCCGTTGCTGTCTGCACTACATGCCGGGGGTGATGATCCTGGATTTTTCCTTCTGCTGGGCCTGTTCCTGCTCCTGCTGGGCCTTTGTGGCCCTGTCTATCATCTCCTCCATGGCCTTTTCCATGGCAGCCGGAAAAACCGCCATTGCCTGATCAAGGTTTTCGGCATCCAGGGTGTCCTGGATGGGAACCGGCCCCTGGGGCGACATGAGCTGGGTATGCCCCATGAAAACCTCGCTCCTGGAGTCATCCACGGAACCGTCTTCTTTTATGGGGATCAAGCGTCTGATGCTGGCCACTTTCAGGTCGGTGATGGATTCTTCCCTGTAAAGATTGCTTTTGTCGACGGTGAAATCAACATCTGGTTTCATTTCTGGTATCCTTTTTCATTTCTGAACTCAGCTTTCAAACCCGCCCAGGGAAAACGTCTGCCTTTCCCCGGAAAAGCTGAGATGTTTAAATTATAAACAAAGACCGCTGCCTGTCACAGCAGCCGGCAGACAAGCCCGTGCCGTATCGTTACAGCCTCAATTGTTTATTGCCATGCAAAAGAGCTGAATACCATACAATGACGACGGGTTCAAGGATTGAATCACCGAAGGGCTTCCCGTTCCCCCATTCCCCCCGAACAGCAGTTCTGTTACCCTGGAGACACAGGGGGACCGATGTT
>DATFJZ010000010.1:0-2893 GCA_035268945.1 Desulfobacteraceae bacterium
CTGACCGAAAACCCTGTGATTGGACGTAAACTTGCCCAGGTGCAAGGCGCAAAAAATTTTAAAACCGGAGTGTACTCAGGTACATGAGGATTTTAAAATTTTGCAGCAACGCAGCAGATGGGTGAGTTTTCGTTCAAGCACCAGGTAAAAAGGTATCAATCCCTCTGCGAAGATCTATAACTCCTTTAAAACAACGCTTTTCTGCAAAGAACTTCCCCGGTACTGCACTGATATCGCCTTTGCAGCCCCTTTTTTCTGACGTCAAACCGCCGGTATGACAGAGCGCAAAAAAAACACTGTACATTCAAACACATACTTTGTTTGGCAACCACCGGGGCCCGGATCAATGGAGATCCAAAGGGCTCCCCCTGGAACACAGACCATGCAATGGATGTGGCGGGGGTTGTAATCAAGCCCCCGCCACATATCAAGGACCTGGTCATAACATTGGCCGCCCCCGGGCTGGGGTCAGGCCCGCCAGCTGTGACGATTGGCCCCATGTCATGACCAGGCAAACATCAACAACCCATAACTGAAAAAGGAGGATACCATGCATCTGACACAAGGAGACCTTTTCTGGGGAATGGACAGCGATTTCACCAAAGAGGTGATGAACGAAACAGAAAAAACAACCTTTGACGAAAACAGCATCATGTTCAACAAGGGAGACGATGCCTCCCATTTCTATGTCCTTCTCAAGGGCAGGGTAAAACTCACCATTGGCACCGAAGGCCCGGTGGTGTACATTGCAAAGGATGCCGGACACGCTATCGGCTGGTCATCCCTGGTGGGCAGGGAGACATATTCTGCCACGGCACAATGCGTAGAACCGGTAACGGCCATAAAAATCAAAAAGGACAGTTTTCTTAAACAGCTGCAGCAATACCCTGAAAGCGAATGCCTGCTCTACAAGCGGCTTGCCGGCATGCTGGGTGAACGGTTAACCACCCTCTACCCAACCATGGCCTAACCGCTGCAGGGCCGGTGTCAAGATCAAACGGCTATAGACGGCGCAGCACCATTGGACATCATTCGGCTGAGACGGTGTTGACAAGGCTGCCAATGGCCTCGATTCTCGTTTCCACAACATCCCCCGGTTTTAGAAAAACCGGGGGAGTTCTGGTAAAGCCGACCCCGCTTGGCGTGCCTGTCAGGATCACCGTTCCCGGCAGCAGGGTGGTGCTCTGGGAGAGAAAGGAAACCAGTTGGGAAACGGAAAAGATCATATCCGAGGTGGAACTCTTCTGCATGGTTTCATGGTTCAGCAGGCACTGGATCTCCAGGGCATTGGGATCGTTCACCTCATCTGCCGTTACAATCCAGGGTCCCAGGGGGCAGAAGGTATCAAAGCTTTTCCCCCGGACCCACTGCCCTCCTCCGGCGTGTTTCTGCCACCGTCTGGCTGACACGTCATTGGCACAGGCATACCCGAAAATGTAATCAAAGGCATTTTCCCTTTCAACGTTTTTTGCCTTTTTCTTTATCACGACGGCAAGCTCTGCTTCGTAATCAACCTCCGGCCCCCTGTTGCAGGCAGCGGGAGTTTCGATACTGGTATCAGGACCTGTCACCGCTGCAGGATTTTTCATAAACACCACGGGATATTGAGGAAGGGGCGTTCCTGTTTCTTTTGCGTGCAGGGTGTAGTTCAGCCCGATGCAGAAAACAGCAGGGGGCAAAAGCGGGGCCATCAGACGGTCTACCTGAACCCGCTGATCCGTCACACTGAAATCACCAAAAATATCGCCGTTTATCAGTAATGCCTTCCCATCCTTGAAATCACAGCCCCTGTGAACCCTGCCACTCTTATCTGTAAATCGTATCATCTTCATTTCAAGTCTTCCTTGATCTCTATTTATGTTCCGTTAATCGTAACTTCGGCCAAAACCGCTGATTCATGGCCCTTATAACCATGCTGAATACTCGATGATCCAGTTTTTTCTGAAATAACCGATTAAGAGCCCCCAACGGTTGGGAGCGGGGCTATTCTAAAAACTGGTTCATCGAGTGAATAGCATGTTACCGGTTTGATCTCAAGGGATGATTATTGAAGATACGGTCAGGCGGTAATGATAATGCCGGGAAGATTGACATTGACGGGCAAATAGGATATCCCCAGAATCGGATAGAGATCCTGAAAGCAGGAGAAAACAGCCGTCACCCCATTCAGGTCTTGAACATGCCTCGGATGGGGACACGATCCAGCGGATCTGACCGAAGTTATGATCAAGCCCCGTATTTACCAAGGATAATGACATCGAAACACCATTGAAAAATCTTACAGGAGAAGAGGCCGATGTGGCCATCCTTGTCCTTGCATCCCAGGGTATAGAGGCAAGTGCGGAAAAGAGTGACGGCCTGTTTTCCCTGGTTGTGGACCGGGAAAACCAGGCAAGGGCCTGCACGATCCTTGCCGCGTACCATGATGAGAACCTCAGGCATGTCAACCATGGCCGGGAACTGTTTTCGCCGGTGCCGGCAAAAAAGACCACCCCTGTGATGATCGCCCTGGTTCTCCTGGCCATCCACCTGGGATGCCACTATGCCGGAATCCATCAACAGGCTGTCCTTGAATTCGGGTCTTCGGCCCTGTACATTCTACAGGGAGAGTATTACAGGGTCTTCACAGCGCTCCTGCTCCATGCCGACATGGAACATCTTGCCGGCAACATTGCCGGCATCCTCATATTCGGCATCCCGGTCTGCTCCCTTGCCGGATCCGGTTGGGGACTTTTTCTGCTGGTCTTTTCCGGATCCGCCGGAAACCTGATCAACGCCTGGATGTACGGCACCGCCCACCTCTCCATCGGCGCATCCACCGCTGTCATGGGGGGGGCCGGAATCCTGGTGGCCTTCCAGATGAGAAAAAAGGCAGGGGTTAAGGGTCTCAAAC
>DATFJZ010000011.1:0-3057 GCA_035268945.1 Desulfobacteraceae bacterium
GGTGGGGGATACCACGGCAAATCCACCCTGCTCAACGCCCTGGAACTGGGTGTTTACAACCATGTCCCCGGTGACGGCAGGGAGTTTGTCGTGACCCTGCCCAGCGCCGTTAAAATCCGGGCGGCGGATAAAAGAAGCATAACAGGGGTGGATATCTCCCCGTTTATCAACAATCTGCCCATGACCAGGGAGACCACCTCTTTTTCCACGGCCAATGCCAGCGGCAGCACATCCCAGGCGGCCAATATTTCAGAGGCCCTGGAAGCCGGGGCAAAGCTTCTCCTCCTGGACGAAGACACCTCCGCCACCAACTTCATGATCCGGGACCACCGCATGCAGCAGCTGGTATCAAAGGAGATGGAACCCATCACCCCTTTTATCGACAAGGTGAGGCAGCTCTACACCCAGAGAGACGTTTCCACCATCCTTGTCATGGGGGGATCCGGGGATTACTTTTCCAAAGCGGACCATGTGATCTGCATGGCAGAGTACCTTCCCCGGGATGCCACCGGGGAAGCAAAAAAAATTGCCCAGGCCGACGCAACCCTGCGGCTGAATGAGGGGGGAGACCGGTTCGGCGACATCAAACCCAGGGTTCCTAAACAAGAGACCTTTGATCCCAAACGCAGATCCAGGGACAAGATCTCTGCGCCCAGGACCAGAGAGATTCTCTTTGGAAACACGTTGATCGATATGTGGGATGTGGAGCAGCTGGTGGACATCTCCCAGACCAGAGCCATCGGATACGCCATTAAAGCGGCGGTTCAGTTCATGGACGGCAGCCGTACCCTGAAAGAGGTGGCGGAGTGCCTGGCCGACACTGTAAATGAAAAAGGGCTGGAATCATTGACACCGTACCTGACAGGTGACCTTGCCCAGTTCAGATCCTTTGAGTTCATCTTTGCCGTCAACCGCATGAGAACCCTTAAGGTGAATCAGCTTTAGTTGGCCTGGGGCGTTTTGTTAACTGCAAGATTTTCACTCTTAAAACCCTTTCGTTACGATCTCAGCGTCAACCCGCAGTAGTAAGCCCCTGTCCCCTTCAATGACGGGTTGTTTTTTTGTCATTTTTCATCTTTTCACCGTTTGGATCTACGGTAAAATCCGTAAAATTCTATTGTTGAGAAAAACTAATCGATTTTTTTGACCTCCTGATGCCGGAAACAGGACACCAGGTGGTCGTTCACCATGCCGGTGGCCTGCATGTGGGCATACATGATGGTGGAACCGGTAAATTTGAAGCCCCTCTGCTTGAGATCTTTGGAGAATGCGTCAGATTCTTTGGAAGTGGCCGGCACCTGGTCCACAGATGTAAAGGTGTTGACCTTCTGGCGGCCGTCCACAAACTGCCAGGCATACTGGTCGAAGGAGCCGAATTCGGCTTGGATGTCCAGAAAGATACGGGCGTTGCTCACTGCGGCATTGATCTTGAGCTTGTTGCGGATGATGGCCGGGTTCTGTAGCAGTTCCGCAATGGTTTCCGGGGTGAACCGGGCCACCTGCTCCGGATCAAACCCGGCAAACGCATTTCGGTAGCCTTCTCTTCGTTTCAGTATGGTCAGCCAGGACAATCCGGCCTGGGCCCCTTCCAGAACCAGGAACTCAAACAATTTGTGGTCATCATGCACGGGTACCCCCCATTCTGTATCATGGTAGTCGATATATACCGGATCTTTCAGACACCAGTCGCAGCGCTGCATAACTCCTCCCTGTTCAGCTATTTTTCAGGAAATCAACAATTTCATGGGGCCCAGGCGGACATCCGGGAACAAAGGCGGTACATTTGGAGAGGCAGTCCCCCACCCCCGGCCCATCCGAAGTCTCTTTTTTAAAGCCCTGCCCTATTCGCACGGTTTCAGGCAGGGGCAGCCCTTCTTCCTGCATTTGTTTCAAAGCCTGTATCAGGGAAGCAAAACAGGCACTGCAGGCCCCTTTCTCATAAATATGGCCGGAAAGTGCTGCCGCAAAAGGCGAGCGCTGGAGATTTTGCAATCCTTCTCCCTTGTTCAGGGCGTGCAGGGTCTCTGCAGACAGGGTATCAGATCCCGCCCCCAGCATGGCTGCTTTTTTGATATACGGAACATCTGAAGGTTTCAGCCCCAAAAGGGAGCAGGCGTAAGTGTCCAGGAGCACCGGGTCAAGAGCGGCCATAAAGAGGTTGAGCGTGAAGGGATTTCCGCCCTCTTCAAAATCCGGATCCCCATTCATGGCATCCACCAGTATCACATCCGGATGAAGGATTTCATTGAGATCTGCAATCGCCTGGGAAAGACCCTCCCGGTGATATCGCTGCTTTTCACTGTCAGGAATACAGCCTTTGAGATTTTTCAAAGCACAGGTCATGGCTGTCTGGCAATGGCCTTTGAGGACAGGGATATTAATCAATCGATCCAGCTCCAGAACAGATCGACAGATTCGATATTCACCGTTGGAGCCGTTACATAAAACAGCTGGATCCCGCTTAAGGTCCACCAGAGGAACCGAGTACTTGATAGAAAGGTCTGAATAGCCACAAATTTTAAAAGCCCGTTCTGTCCGGTCTCCCACCCAGGAACCTTCCAGAATGGTGATGTTGTGGAATCCTTTTTCCTGAAGGAAGGAGATGATTCCTGCGCAGAATTCAGGGTGGGTCGTTGCCCCGGAGGATGCCTCTTTGGCAACCACCAGATTTGGTTTCAGCCCGACATGATCTGAAAAGGACCAGTTTTTCCATACCCCGGAAGATTCCATCAGGACCCTCCCGGCTTCAAAGGGATCGCTGCCATACCAGCAAAGGATTTTATCTTCTGTCATTGATGCCTCTTTTTTGATAGCCTTTGAAAGAGTCTATTGGAAGTTCATCTCGTTGTTAACTTCTCTCCCATACGTTTTGCCTTTGCCATCATGGATGACGAAATTTCTTCTGATTTCTTGGTCCCTGGTGATCATGCCCGAATGCCAACGATCCTGTTAAAGACTTAAGAAGTGAAGCCACCGTTCCGTTTTTCCGAGGGCTTCCTTTGAGCACTAATATTTTCATCTTCTATTCTTCCTTCCAAACCTGCCATTCAGGGGTCC
>DATFJZ010000012.1:0-4940 GCA_035268945.1 Desulfobacteraceae bacterium
ATCGCCCGGTTTGTCCAGAAAGATATCAAACAAAAACACCACGAAGTGGCAGAGTTTAAAAAAGAGGGGGATAGATGGTTTTTTCTCGACGGGCAACCCGTCACCCCTGAGCCGTACAAGAGGGAGACCCCCAAGGTGGGGAGAAACAACCCCTGCCCCTGCGGCAGCGGAAAGAAATACAAAAAATGCTGCGCAAAGGGATAAACCGGGCTACCCAATGGATGGATGACCAGGGGAACATAAGGTTGAGGTGTCAATGTCTCCCCCCGTCACCGCCAGATTCGATCCGGTAAAAGTCCGCCTGGACCCTCACAAAGGGAAACCGATGGATCTTCTTGTTTTTATCAGCTGTTTTGTGATTATAGCACTGGCCTCCAGGCAGATCGGCCAGCTGCTGGTCCAGGCAGGCCTTCCACTGATCAGTGGGTTCCTCTTCACCGGCGTCATTGCCGGGCCCCATGTGCTGGGACTGATCCGGCCGGAAGCCCTGGAATCCCTGCGTTTTGTGGACGAGATCGCCCTGGGGTTTATTGCCTTTGCAGCGGGCAATGAATTGTATTTGAAAGAGATGCAAAGTGCCTGGAAAAACATCGCCTGGATCACCTCCGGACTTGTGGTGAGCACCTTTTGCCTCTGCACCGCGGCCTTTTTCTCCCTGTCCGTTTTCATGCCCTTCATGCAGGAAATGTCCACTGCCGGCAGGCTTGCCGTTTCCGTCGTTGCCGGTTCCATCATGGTGGCCAGATCGCCATCTTCGGCCATTGCCATTGTCAATGAACTCAGGGCAAAGGGAGAATTTACCCGGACAGCCCTTGGAGTGACGGTGATCATGGACGTGGTGGTGATCACCCTGTTTGCCTTTGCCTCGTCGGTGGCCGACGGCCTGCTGTCGGGCATGGCCATTGAAATCGGCTTCATCGGCCTGCTGGTCGTCGAGCTCACCCTGGCAGTGGCATCAGGAATCGTGCTTGGCAAGCTTCTCCAGCTGGTCATGCACTCCCCGTTTTACCCCAGCGTCAAGACCGGCCTGGTTCTTCTGGCCGGATATTCCGTGTTTCACCTCTCCGACTTTGTCCACGATTTTTCCCTGGCGCACGTTTCAATATCCATTCTCCTTGAGCCCCTGCTGATCTGCATGGTGGCCAGTTTTTACCTGTCCAACTTCACCGGGTACCGCAAGGGGTTCTCAAAGATACTCAACGACACCGGCCCTCCGGTCTATATTGCCTTTTTTACCCTCACCGGGGCCTCCCTGGCCCTGGGGGTCCTGGTCAAGGTGTGGGGGATTACCCTGGTGCTCTTTGCCGTGCGGGCCGGGGCGATCTTTATCGGCTCGTTTGTCGGCGGCACCATTGCCGGAGCGCCCATGAAACACAACCGCATCGCCTGGATGTCCTATATGACCCAGGCCGGAGTGGGACTGGGGCTGGCCAAGGAGGTCATTGTTGAATTCCCCGAATGGGGGACCCCCTTTGCCACCATCATCATTGCCACCATTGTTCTCAATCAGATTGTGGGGCCGCCCCTGTTCAAGCGGGCCATTAAAAAGGCCCGGGAAGCCCATCCAAAAGCCCCTTCACCCATTATCGACCAGGGTCCCCGGGACGCCGTTATTTTCGGGCTTGACAGACAGTCCCTGGCCCTGGCTCACATGCTCTGGGACCACGGGTGGAGCGTTCGCATCGGCGCCATTGATCTCAATGAAGAGGATCTTCCCGACACTCGAATACCCATATTTGAGATACCGAACCTCTCCCTGGGGCAATTGAAAAAAGCAAAGGTATCAAAGGCAAAGGCCATTGTGGCCATGCTCAGCGACCAGGAGAACCTTAAAATCTGTGAACTGGCCTATGAACACTTTGCCACGGACACCATGATTGTCAGACTCAACCACCGGGAGAACCTGGACCCGTTCAACGAGCTCGGGGCACTGGTTGTAGAGCCGGGGTCGGCCATTGTCAGCCTGCTGGACAACCTTGTCCGTTCCCCCTCCACCGCCTCCATGCTCCTTGGCACGGGAAAGCACCAGGATGTGTTTGACCTTGCCATCCGCAATCCAGATCTCAACGGCCTGGCCCTGGGCAATCTCAAAATACCCCTGGACACCATTGTCACGGCCCTGCACCGCAACGGCAGAAGGGAGATGGCCCATAACGCCATGCGGCTCAGGGTGGGGGATGTGCTCACCGTCGTAGGGTCCCTGAAAAGCATTGAAACCTTGGCGTTGCGTTTTGATGTTGACAGGGAAAAGGCCCTTCTGGAGATCGTTGAAAAGGTCAGGGCCAAGGCATTGTCCCAGGGACCCGTGACCGGGGAGGTAAAAAAGATCCTTCACCAAAAGCCCCCGCCGTCGGAAAACCGCCTGGACCGGGTCATCGCCCAGAGTCTTGTCATGGAACTTGACCAGGCCATGGGGGCTGAGGCCTTTTTCCTGGCCGCCTCCCATGAATTGTCCGCAGAACTGGAGACCCCGGCTTCATCGATTCTATCCCTGCTGGTCCAGCGGGAGAGGGAGATCTCAACGGTGCTGGGCCCCTCCCTTGCCGTTCCCCATATCATTGTCCAGGGGGAAAACCGGTTCTGCCTTCTGCTGGCCCGCTGCCAAAAGGGGATCTATTTTTCCGAGTCCGCTCCTGCCGTGCCCGCCGTGGTTGTTCTTGCCGGCTCCAGGGATCAGCGAGCCCTCCATTTAAAGGCATTGTCGGCCATTGCAAGAAGCGCCCTGGACCCCCGGTTTGAAAACCAATGGCGCCGGGCCAGAAACCATGATGCCCTGCGTCAGTTGCTGCTGCAATCCAGTGACCATCTCCCGCCCCACCGCACCGACGACATCACGGCTCCCGTTAAAACAGGTGTTGGTTAACCACCATTGTTACCATCTGATCCCGGGCTTTTCAACGACGACGTTTTAAAAAAAGTGCACATAATTATTGACTTCGGCTCTGATAAATGATTCGTTTTTTTCACAGTGAGGCTCCTCTGAGAATCGAGCCGGGGAAGTGAGCGAGCTTGAAAAGCCCACTCACCTCCCCGGCATCCATCTCGGATTCAGGTACTATAAATTAAGGTGGGAAAAAGATGAACCCTTTATGGATATTGGCGGCATTTCTGTTTGGTGCTGTTATCAGCAGAATCGGCTTGCCTCCCCTTGTGGGATATCTGCTGGCCGGCTTCGCACTGAACAGTATCGGTGTTACTGGCGGCGAACTACTGGAATCCGTAGCCGATGCCGGAGTTACGCTTCTTCTGTTTACCATCGGACTGAAGCTGAAGATCAAAAGCCTGGCAAAACCAGAAGTCTGGGCCGGTACATCCATTCACATGGCTATGACCGTTATTGTTTTCTGCTTTGTGATCTGGATGCTCGGGGTTTCAGGTATCCCCCTCTTTGATCGGTTGACCGTGCAGACAACGCTGCTGATCGCTTTCGCCCTGAGCTTTTCCAGCACAGTCTTTGCCGTGAAAGTGATAGAGGAAAAAAAGGAGATGGCCTCGCGGCATGCAGCTGCCGCCATCGGCATCCTGATTATGCAGGATATTATTGCCGTTGTCTTTTTGGCCGCGTCCACGGGAAAATTTCCTTCTATATGGGCCGCACCTCTTTTGGTCTCACTTTTCATTGCAAGGCCTGTTCTTGGAAGGCTCATGGATATGTGCGGTCATGGCGAACTTCTGATGCTGTTCGGTATCCTGATGACGGTTTCCGGTTACAGCGGATTCGAACTTGTCGGGTTGAAAGGCGACCTTGGCGCGCTTGTGGTGGGAATGCTTTTTGCCGCTCACCCAAAGGCGCCGGAACTGGGTGACAAGCTGCTTGGATTCAAAGATTTATTTTTGATCGGATTTTTTTTAAATATCGGCATTTCCGGCTCGCCAACACTCACAGGGTTCATGATCGCGCTGCTGTTGGCACTGGTCATTCCGTTCAAGACCGGATTGTTCTTTATCCTCCTTACCCGTTTCAAGTTGCGCGCCCGAACATCCTTACTTGCCTCTCTCAGTTTGTCCAACTACAGTGAGTTCGGTCTTATTGTCAGCTCAATCGGCGTCGCCAACGGCTGGATCAGCGCTGAATGGCTGGTGATAATTGCCGTTGCACTCTCACTGACCTTTATAATGGCAGCACCATTGAATGCAGCCTCGCATGGAATCTATGCACGCTTTTCAGACCGCCTGAAATATTTCGAGACGTCGACCCGGCTGCCCGAGGACGAGCCCATCGATCCCGGCGACGCTGAAATTGCCATTCTCGGCATGGGCGGCATCGGAACAAGCGCCTATGATGAGATGAGACGTCGACACGGTGACATCGTCATCGGTATTGATTTTAACACGGAAAAAGTGGAAGAACACCGGGGAAAAGGAAGAAAGGTGTTTTTCGGAGACGCCGGCGACAGTGATTTCTGGAAACGCGTCGAGCCGTCCCAAAGTTTGGTTTCCCTTGTCATGCTGACGCTGCCTGATCCCCGGACAAGCGTATTTTCCATTGAGCAGATGAGGCAAAGAGGTTACAGCGGCCAAATCACAGCGTCTGTCCGATATGAGGACCAAATGCCGCTTCTAAAAGATGCCGGGATTAATGCCGTATACAATTTATACGAAGAAGCGGGGGTGGGTTTTGCCGATCATGTGTGCGAGTTCATGGATTATTGTACGCTTAAACATCCAGAGTAGTGTTTTCCCTTTAACTCGATGATCCCGTTTTTTATGGGACAACCGATTAAGAGCCCCCACCGGTTGGTCGGTCAGGAACATTAAGAACCAAAGGAGTCAAGCTTTTTGTCCTGCCAGGCGTTAGAAAAATCAAGCTGTTTGAGGACCAGTGGCCGCAGTTCTTGATTTTTAGCCTGGCAGGGCAAAAAGTCCTCCGAGGTTCTCGTTCCTGGCAGAGAAACCGCTGGGGGCGGCTCTATACTATTTCTATCTTCGTTGTGATGCTG
>DATFJZ010000013.1:0-4359 GCA_035268945.1 Desulfobacteraceae bacterium
TCATGTCGGCCCTGTTCAGCAGTAGCTCGTCACAGGCCAGTTTGACGGCGAAGAGGGACGAGGCACAGGCGGCATCCAGGGTGCAGCATCCGCCAAAGTACCCCATGGCCCTTGCCAGAATCGCCGCCGGTGTGGACACCACACTGGCGGCAAGGGCATCTGCCCTTGTCAGGGTTCCGGGGTTCTTCTGGAGAAGGATCTCCCAGGCAAGTTCCGAGGCGCTGTCCGTGGGCAGGGCGATGGCAGCAAGGACCACACCGGTCCGTTGGTGTATCCGGTCCGTTGTGTAACAGCCCCTTGCCGCCTCCCGTCCGGTGTGCAGCACCATTCGGTGGAGGGGGTCCAGCCGGCGGAGCAGGTCGGGATCCACTGTCATTCCTGAGGGATCAAAAGTGAACCCGTCCACCAGGCCGGCCCGGCCGCAAAAGGCCCTGTCCGGTCCGAGATCCTGGGATATCACCCTCTGTTTGGGCAGAATCCACCGATCTTCGGGGACGTTGACAATGGATTCCCGCTTTGCCATGACATTGGCGGCAAACCCGTCAAAGGTCTCTGCCCCGGGAAAGAGGCAGGAAGCACCAACCACTGCTATTTTTTCCATTTTTTGTTTCATACCGGATATATAGTAGAAATGGCCGACAATCTCAAGGCGCACGGCAACAGAAACCCCCTGCCCGGACACCAGGGCAAGGGGGTTAAGCGGAAAAAAAACAATTGGTTATCACTTCCTGGTGTCAGTTTCTTTTCTTTGTAAAATTTGTGTAAAACCGTTTTTAACGCCAGGTCCATTATAAAATTTCAACGCTCAAACAGGTCTTATCCCGACCTATTTCATCTTTTCCTTTAGAAATGGGGCGTAGGCCTTATCGGTTTTCATGATGTGGTTTTTCAGCCAGTCTGTCAGGAAATTCATCAGATCCATGGTCAAAGAGGCCCTCCCCTGTTCAAACTGGGTTTTAAAGTCCACCACCTGGGCCACAAGCTCTTTGTGGGTTTTGATGTGCTGCTCTTTGTCAGGGTAGTTGTAGGTTTCAAAGAGCTTCTCTTCATGGCCAAAGTGGTACACCGTATAATCGGCCAGCCGGCTGAGGATGGTACCGGCCTGGCGGCTTCCCTGCTTCAGCTTCATGGCCTTGTGGAGCTGGTTGATCAGGGAGACCAGTTCTTTGTGCTGGTTGTCGATCTCCTCGATGCCGATGACAAGTTTCGGGCCCCAGGTCATGAGATCAGGGATGTTGGCTTTGGAGGTGGTATCATCCGCCGCTGCTGTCTCCCCGGCGGAAACCTTGAAAATGGTTATCATGTCCCTGAGTTTTGTTGACAGATCAGACAGATCCCGGGCGCTCTGGTTCATCTGGACGCCTTTGTCTGACATCTCCTGTGCAACGGAATTCACAACGGCAATATCCCTTGTGATCTCCGTTGAGACCTGGGATGTCTGGGCGACATTCTCGTTCACCTCGCTGATACCCGTGGATGCCTGTCCGATGTTGTCAGCCACCTCGGTGGCAGCGGCGGACTGTTCTTCTACGGCAGCGGCAATGGTGGTGACAATCTCGTTCACATCGGAAAACACGGCGGCTATTTTTGTGACATCCTGGACCGTATCGTCGGTGGAACTCTGGATACCCTCGATTTTCTGCCGGATATCATCGGTGGCACTGGCCGTCTGGCCGGCAAGGTTTTTAATTTCCCCTGCCACAACGGCAAACCCTTTTCCGGCTTCACCGGCCCTTGCCGCCTCTATGGTGGCGTTCAATGCCAGAAGGTTGGTCTGTTCGGCAATGTCGGTGATCACCTGGGTCACCTTGGAAATCTCCCTGGCAGCTTCGCCAAGGAGGGTGACCCGCCGGGAGGCCTTGTCCACCTCGACGCCGGCATTGCCGGAGATAGACCGTGCCTTTTCGCAGTTGGCGGCCACCTCGCCAAGGGTGGCCTGCATCTGGGAGGCTGAATCGGAAACCGTGCCGATATTGGTAGAGGCCTGTTCACTGGCAGCGGCCACCGAAGTCATGTTGACACTCATCTCCTCCGAAGCGGCAGCCACGGTGTTGGCCCTGCCGGAGAGATTGTCTGCCCCCTCTGCCATCTGCTCGGAAACCGAAAGGAGTTCTGCCGATGCAGCGGTCACAGTTTCAGAATTGCCGCCAATGTCCACGACAACATTGTTCATCCGTTGGACAAAGGCATTGAACCACTCAACCAGCAGGCCAATCTCGTCCTTACGGGATAGGGTGATGCGTTTTGTCAAATCCCCTTCGCCGACAGCGATGTCTTTCATGCCGGCGGCAACGGTGTTGATGGGTCTGACAACGGTCCGGTTGATAAAAACAATCAACCCGGTGATGAGAAGGAAAAACAGGAGGAACAGGAAGCCAAAAACGGTGAAGATGATCATTTTCACGGAATTTACGCTCTCCATGACCGTCTCTGTTGTTATTCCGAGAAGATAAAGCCCGGCAGGGGTGTTGTCAAATCCCTGAAAGGTTCCTGAAACACTCACATACCTGTCATCAATTTGGTATTCCCCTTTCTGGATGCTGTCAAGGACCCCCTTCTCCTTCACGTAGTTCCAGAAATTCCTGTCAATATCTTTTTGATTCAAAAAATAGCTACCCACCCGTGGCTTGGTTTTCATGGTTTTGGCAATGGTGACATGCCTGGCCTCCATGAAGTAGAGAAAATCGATGCCATAGGGCTTAAGGGTCCTTTTGATGGAGTTCAATCCCCCTTCAAAATTGGCAATGCCGATGAATTCGTTGTTGTCAAAAATTGGGAACAGTCCTTTAAGACGCATTCCCTTTGGGGCAATTTCCACGGCCACGGCGGATTCTTTTGTGCCCTTGACACGGCTGTAGCCACTGGAGTAAGCCAGCGACTCCCCGTAACTGTCCGGGGCCCAGGATTTATAAAACGAGGTGAGGTTTTTATCGATGAGGTGCACCTTGACGTTGTTAAAACCGGTGCTGGCCTTGAAGGTTCTGCCGAGGTGGCTGAGGATTTCATCGGCCCTGGTGCGGTCCCCGGTTCGAAGTGCCTTGCGGATCTCTGTGTTGTTTGCAATCTGAAGGGCGTTGGTGTGCCACACCTTTTTTTTGGCAGCCATGGCAACGTCAAAATTCTGTTTTGCCGTTGCAACAACCTTTTCAATGCGGTCTTTCTTGACATTGTTGAAGTACACCAGGGTGCCAACGATACCCATGGCAAAGATCACTGCAAAACCTGCCAGACCGATGAAGATCATTTTTCTGTTGAGGTTCATTGTCAGTTTCCTCCTTTGTCCAAAAAAGTTGTATCTTGCCGATGCGGCCCCTGGCGCCGGGGAAGGTTAAAATGCGATGCGGCAGGCGTATGTCAACGCCCACAGGAGAATAACCCCGGTGACGGCGATGGATGCCATGGAGAAGAGGCGGTGCCAGAGGGCCTCGTGTTTCCGCTCGTTGTAGCCCAGCAGCCAGGCCAGGAAAATTCCCGCCACCAGGCCGCCGCCATGGCCCCAGTTGTTGATGTTGGGGATGAGCAGGCCAAAGAGCGCAAGGCCGAAGACCCAGCCTGATGTCTGCTTGAACACGGCTTCCCCGTACACCCCGCCCCGGGATTTGCCGTAAAAAAGGGTGGCGCCGATAAGACCGCAGATGGCTGCCGATGCACCAATGGTGACCATCACCCCTGCCAGATAGGAGAGCAGAAACCCGGCAACACCGCTTAGGGTGTAAATGATGACCATCCTGTGCATGCCATACTCCCGGATCACCAGGGGGGCGATCTGGTAAAGGGCTGTCATGTTGAAGAGGATATGGAGCACTCCTCCGTGGAGCCAGGAGGCGGCGATGAGGGACCACCACTCGTTGTAGTGGTCAATGGGAATGGTGCCGGCCGCCCCGAGAAAAATAAGGCTGTTCACCGAAGGAGAGAGGGCGGTAAAGGGGTTCAGGGAGAGTTCCACGTTTTTGCCGCTCAAAACAAGGCTGGCGGCAAAAAGAAACACATTGGTGTATACGATTCCCTTGACAAGGGTTTCCGGGTTGAACCGGGCAATTCTGGTTTTTATCATTTGTTACTGTATTTCCACGGCATTGAGGTATTCGTTTACCCCACCGAGGGTCAGGGTAAACATTTTGGTGCCGGTGAGAACGGCAATGGCGTTGCCCGGACTGTTGCAGGCCTCGGCAAAGGCCGGCCCCATCACCACGGAAGGTTCACTGGCCCCGTTGGGGTTCTCCTGCATGATTTTTACATAATCGTCCAGGCGTTCCTTGAGTATGGAAAAATAATCCACCGATTCTCCGGTGGTTGTCTCGGTGATATTGGAAATGTTTTTCGAAATTTCCCTGATGTACTCCCAGAAAATCCGGGATA
>DATFJZ010000014.1:0-5814 GCA_035268945.1 Desulfobacteraceae bacterium
GTTCCCATCCTGACCAAGGCCGCTTTCAATGCCCAGTCCGATTACCTGGTCCACCTTTTGACCACCCTGGGCTATATCGGTGACCAGGCGGCCCTGCCGGGAATACTGGATATTGTCAATGTCAATCCAAAGGATCCCAACATCCGCCAGGCGGCCTATGAGGCCCTTGAACGGCTGCCCTCGACCAAATCGGCCATCACCCTTGCCGGCGGACTCCAGGACCCGGTGGAGGCGGTGCGGATGAGTGCGGCCAGAGCCGTTGACAAGAACCTCTCCAAGGTTCTGGTGGCAGGACTGAAGAACATTGTCCGGCAGGAAAACAAGGATGCCGAAAACACCGTGGCTGCCCTGATCGATTCCGAATCGGACATGGTTTTCAATTTCCTTCTCCAGGAGGAGTCCTTTGACCGACTTGCCTCCGCCCATGTCGCATCAAAGGCCTCACCGGACACCCGAAACCATTTTCTTGCCCTGCTCAAAGCCAAGGGTCACCAGGAACTTGCCGGCAGGATTTCCCAGGCGACGGCAAACAGAGACAGCGATATCCCGGAAAACCGGGACGACATCTACGCGGTGGATGATTCCAGGATGATGCTCAAGCTCTACCAGAACAAGCTTGGAAAAGCCGGTTATAGAACAACGCCTTTCCAGTTTCCCGAGGAGGTGATGGCTGCCGTTTCCGTTTCAAAACCGGCCCTTGTTATAACGGACCTGAACATGCCCCGGATGAACGGTTTGCAATTGACCCGGGAAATAAGGCGGAAATACACCCGGCAGGAGCTGCCGATTCTCATGATCACCACCCAGAGTGATTTTGTCCAGGCAGAAGACGGAAACGGGACAGCGGCATTTGACGAAGCCGCCATGAAAAAAAACGGTATCAGTAGAATACTACACAAACCCTTTACCGATGAAGCGCTGTACGCCAGCGTTGCTGAACTTCTCAGCCACCAGGGAGAAAAATGATAAGAAAAGCCATGATCAAAGATGTCAAGGATATACACGCCCTCCTTCACCACTACAGCACCAAGGGGGAGCTTCTTGGAAGGCCCCTGAGCAGGCTCTACGACCATATCCGGGATTTCTGGGTTTTTGAGGAAGAGGAAAAAATCACAGGCTGCTGCGCTTTGCAGTTCTGCTGGGAAGACCTTGCCGAAATAAGGTCCCTGGCCGTTGTGGAGAGCCGCAAAGGCAAAGGGATCGGCACCCTGCTGGTGGACCGGACCATGCAGGAGGCCCTTTCCTTCAAGATCAAGCGGCTCTTCACTTTGACCTACAGGCCATCATTTTTCCAACGGTTTGGCTTCAGCGTCATCGACCGGTCTGAACTGCCCATCAAGATCTGGGCCGACTGCATTCACTGCGTTAATTTTCCAGACTGCGATGAAATCGCAATGATAAAAAAGCTCTACCAGGAATAGCAAATCAGGGGATGTGAGAGGATCAAGCCCATTTTCTATCATGCATAGATGATTTTAAAGGGAATGGGCGGGCAGGTGTAGATACCCGGCCTTGGCAGGATCTGCTCCAGGGAAACCGTAAGCCAGCTGCTGTCGGATTTGCACTCCCGAAGCTTTCCCCCTTCCGGGGGCAGGGCATGGACGGAGTAGGCGTAGTGGGTATTGAAAATACACACCAGTTTCCCGTTTTCTTTGGCAATCCCATAGTTTTTTTTGAAGTCATCGTAAGAAATACCCCCTGCAGCGGCAACGGCCAGGGCATCGTCCTTTGAAAACTTCACCAGTACCGATTTTGAAATCCCTTTTTCACTGATACGCAAAAGGGCCCGGGACTCGCTGCTGCCCACGTATACCGTCGTCATGGTACCAATTTTTCTGAAATACTGGGAAGCAACAATGGCAGCGGTCCGTCGGCCACCGGCCATGACAGGCATTCCGTAATATTCAAAGAATTTGTTCTGGATGATTTCAGCGTATTTGTCCCCTTTTTCATAAAGGTCCCGGGAGATGTAGCGAAGATTTTTTGCCAGCTCTTCGGCAGCATCGGCAATGGGCCAATCGATGCGGACATGGACATGGGTCAATGCGTAACTCTTTTTTGACCGCAGGTCCGGCTGGATCAGGAGGGCATAATCCACCGGCAGAAGGGATTTCATCAGGTCGAAAAACCCAGGGGTTTCCATATATTTGAGATTTTTGTGAAAATCCTCAACATCGGAAAAATACTTGTGCTTGACAAGGTTGGTCTTGGTTGTTTTGTTCACATCAAAGTATCGAATATACTTTTTATGCTGGGCATCCAGGGGACTTTCCGAGAAGAGCACAAGAAACGAGTTCTGGTATTTAAACTCTGTATTGGGAATCCGGGCTCTTGGTTTCAGCTCCCGTGTTTCCACAAAGGGGTATGGCAGGTTCTGGGATTTGAAATTATGGTAGGAATTGACAAGGGAGTATTCCAGGACAAAAATATCCATCTGATCCCGGAGAACTTCATAGTACGATCGTCTAAGCTTTTTATCCCGGCTTAAAACTTCCCTTGGACAGCAGAACACGTTGTTGACTCCTTTTTTATAAACGGCATGGCCGGAGCATGATCATGGAATCGGCTGCCGGGATTGAACGACTTTGCCTATTTTTCCAGGGCAGCTACTCCTGGCAGCTCTTCCCCCTCCATAAGGCGAAGAAAGGCCCCGCCTCCCGTGGAAATATAACTGATCTGGTCGGCAACACCACACACGTTCACGGCAAGGCCTGTGTCCCCGCCACCAACCACGGAAAACCCCCGGGAAGCGGCAACGGCATGGGCCACGACCCGGGTGCCGTTCCGGAAAGCCTCCATCTCAAACACCCCCATGGGACCGTTCCAGACAATGGTGCCGGCGTTTTTCACCGCTGCTGCAAAAAAAGCTGCGGTTTTGTGGCCAATGTCCAGCCCCATGTGGCCGTCGGGAATATCGTTCACCGATACAACCCTGGTGACAGCGTCTTTGTCGAGCTTTTCCGCCACAACAAGATCGTGGGGAAGCAGAAGGGTTACCCCCATTCTTTGCGCCGTTTCAACGATGCCTGCAGCTTCCGGCCCAAGGTCCTCTTCCACCATACACCCCTTGGTGTCAATGCCACACCCCTTTAAAAAGGTGTTGGCCATGGCGCCGCCAATGATCATGGTATCAACGTAGTTGAGCATGTTTTTCAAGGCCTTGAGCTTGGAAGAGACCTTGGCCCCGCCAATGATTGCCACCAGGGGTGTTTTGGGATTTTTCACCGAATCGTTGTAACAGGCCAGCTCTTTTTCCAAAAGAAACCCCGCTGCGCACTGGGGCACCCATTGGACCATCCCCACCACGGAGGCCTGATTCCGGTGGGAAACGGCAAAGGCGTTGTTGACATAAACATCGCAAAGCCCGGCCAATGCCCTGGCAAACTCGGGATCATTCTCCGTTTCCCCCCGGTGGAACCTCAAGTTTTCCAGAAGCAAAACCTCCCCGTTTTCCAGGGCCGCCACCTTTTCTTCGACATCCTTTCCAATGCAGTTGGAAAAAAACGCCACTTCCCTGTTCAGCAGGGAGGTGAGGCGCCGGGCTGCCGGGGCAAGGGAGAGTTCCGGCACCGTTTTTCCCCCGGGACGTCCCATGTGGGAGGCCAGTATCACCCTGGCGTTATTGTCCACCAGATAATCGATCAGGGGCAGCGTGGCTTTGATGCGATTATCGTCGGTGATGGTTAAGTGTTCATCCATGGGCAGATTGTAATCAACCCGTACAAAGATCCTTTTTCCCTCAAGTGCAATATCTCGAACCGATTTCATCCCTTCCCCTTCATTGTGGTAAAGACCCGATCAAACACTCATACCTTTTCGATCGTTTCCCTGCTGAGCTGCTTTTTTCTGGACCATCGTTGGAAAAAACCGATCATCCCGGCTTCTTCGCTTCTCTGTACCAACTCTTCCTTGACCTCCTTTCCCTGTGATCCTGCCATGGCGGTCTTGAGGCAGTCGGTTTTACAGGGGCAGAAGTACATGCAGTCGTCCGGTGTTTCCCGCAATCCCCTCTGGGTCATGGGAAAGACCTTTTCAAGGTTGCCGAAGCAATCCGGTTTTGTCTCTGTTCTGCTATCCATTGTTTCTGTCAAACTCCTCGTGCCATTGGGCAATCACGCCCTGGTCTGCAAAACTGTAGCGTCCTTCACTGGCCGTGATCAAATGTTCGTGCACACGGATCCCCGCATGGCCCAGGGCAAAAACCAGTCGCTTGGTAATAGCCATATCTGCAGGAGAGGGGGCGGCATCCCCTGACGGGTGATTGTGGGCAAAGATAACCCCTGCGGCCCTGTGTTCGATGGCCCTGGCAATGACCTCCCTGGGATAGACCGCACTGGCGTTAAGGGTTCCCGTAAAAAGGGTGTCACAGGCGATCACCCGGTTTTTGGCATCAAGGAAAATCCCCACAAACAGCTCCCTGCCTTTGCCGGACAGGGCATGGACGAGGTAGGCCTCAAGGTCCCGGGAATTTTTCACCACCTGCTTGCCCGTCACCCGTTTTTCAAGGTAGCGGCGGGAGACCTCCCTGATCAGCTTGAGACCGAAAACATTGGCCGGTCCTATGCCGTGGACCTGCTCCAGCTCCCCGGCACTGGCCTCGAAAACACCGGGCAGGGTTTTAAAACGCTTGAGCAGCTCTTTGGCAGTGACCTTGCAATCCTTTCGCGGGGTATTCAAGGTCAACAGCAATTCGATCACCTCGTAATCGTGGAAACCATCAAAACCGGTCTTCATGAACTTCTGCCGAAGTCTGTGGCGATGTCCGCTGCTGCTATTCCCCGCCTTCCTCTCCTTGTCCATGGTCATCTCCAGTGCCATGATCACCGGAAATCTCATCGTCTACCGGAGCCACAGCTTCATCGTCATGATCCTCTGAACTGCCCGCTTCAGCGTCCCCTTCTTTTTTTTCATCTTCGGGAACCCCTGCAATGGCAATGAGTTTTTCCCCGGCAGCCAGGTTGATCAGCTTCACCCCCTGGGTGTTCCGGCTGATAATCGAGATTCCCTCCATGGTGATCCGGATGAGCTTACCCTTGTCCGTCACCAGCATCAGTTGATCCGTGTCATCCACGAGCAGTAGAGAGACCATGGCCCCGTTGCGCTGGGAGGTTTTGATGGAAAAGACCCCCTTGCCACCCCGGGTCTGGGTCTTGTACTCTTCAATGGCCGTACGCTTTCCATATCCGTTTTCCGTCACCGTCAGCAGGGTATGGCCGTGGCTCAACGCCTCCATACCCACCACAGAGGAATCGTCATCGATGCGCATTCCCCGGACACCCATGGAGCCCCGGGCCGTTTCACGGATGTCCTGTTCGTGGAAGCGTATCACCTTTCCCCTGTCTGAACCAAGAAAGATGTCCATGGTATCATCGGTGATGCGGGCGGCAATGAGCTCGTCCCCCTCGGCCAGCTTGATACCGATAAGCCCCCCGGATCTGGGCCTGGAATAGGCCATGAGGTCAGTTTTTTTCACCCGTCCCTTCCGCGTTGCCATGACAACAAATCGGTTGGCGGCAAATTCGGGAACCGTCAGGATGGTGGCCACTTTTTCGTTTTCGTCGAGGTTGAGCAGGTTGACCAGGGCCTTGCCCATGCTTGACCGGCCCGCCATGGGAAGCTCGTACACCTTGGTCTGGTACACCTTGCCGAAATTGGTGATAAAGAGAAAGGTGTGGTGGGTGGAGGCGACAAAGAGATGCTCGACAAAATCATCCCCCTTGGTGCCCATGGCGGTTTTGCCCTTCCCCCCCCTGTGCTGGTTGGTATACAGGGTGACGGGGTTGCGCTTGATATACCCGCTTCGGGTGATGGTGA
>DATFJZ010000015.1:0-10071 GCA_035268945.1 Desulfobacteraceae bacterium
TCTACCCGGCAACCTCCGGAGAGGTTCTTTTCAACGGAACCGACCTTGGAACCCTCAAGGGAGACCCGTTGAAACAGCTCCGGCTGAAAATGCAGATGATCTTCCAGGATCCATTTGATTCCCTCAATCCCAGACACACCGTCCAGGAGATTTTACGGGAGAAGTATGCCATCCACCGCATGAACAAGGGGAATATGGACGGGGAGATTTCAGCGGTTCTTGAAAAAGTGGGGCTCTCCTCCGGTGTTCTTGGAAAATTTCCCCACGAGTTCAGCGGGGGGCAGCGCCAGCGAATCGGCATTGCAAGGGCCGTGGCCCTGGAGCCCGAGGTGATCATCTGCGATGAGCCGGTGTCTGCCCTGGACGTCTCCATCCAGTCCCAGATACTGAATCTTCTGCTCATGCTCCAGCAGGAGATGAAACTGACCTATCTCTTTATCTCCCATGACCTTGCCGTTGTGCGGCACATGGCCGACCGCATTGCCGTTATGTACCTGGGACGCATCGTTGAAATGGCAGACGGGGAGACCATCTACAACAACCCTGGCCACCCCTATACCAGGGCCCTGCTGTCGGCCATTCCCCGGCCCGATCCCCGGGGCGGCATACCGAGGATCATTCTTTACGGTGATGTGCCTTCTCCCCGGAACCCGCCAGGGGGGTGCCGGTTCCACACCAGGTGCCAAATTGCAAAAGAGATTTGTCAACACGAAGAACCCGTGTTAGAGTTGGTGAACAGATCAGAGAAACAGCACTATTGTGCTTGCCATTTTTGGCCTTGATCACAATGTCGGCCGTTAACCAGCAAATCTGGCCGAAGCTGTCATCAAGGCCCCCATTTTTATCCTTATCAAGTGGATGCCATGATAAAAAAAATCATTTCAGGGGGACAGACCGGGGCGGACAGAGCCGCACTGGATACGGCGATCAAGTTCAATTTTGACCATGGCGGATGGGTGCCTGCCGGCAGAAGAGCCGAAGACGGCGTTCTGGCCGCCAGGTATCACATGGATGAAATGCCAACGGACAGCTACCCCAGGCGGACAGAGCAGAATGTCAAGGATTCCCAGGGCACCTTGATCGTCTCCAGGGGTAAGCTTACCGGCGGTTCGCTGTTGACCCACCAGCTGGCGGCAAAACTTGAAAAACCCTGCTGCCATATCGATCTTCTCAAGATCGATGAATTCGAGGCAGCCATCATCGTCAATTCCTTTATCTCCGATTACGCCATCGAGGTGCTCAACATTGCCGGGCCCAGGGCCAGCAGTGATCCGGAAATCTACCGGTCCGTAAAGGCGGTGATTGAAACCTTTATCTACATGGTTCTCATGGAGTCGGAACCTGAAGAGATTGCAAACAACGACCTGGTTCTTTTTGAAAGAAAGGCGGAGAAGACCTGCAGCACTGTTGCCGAGTCCGTGGCGTTTCTCTGTGAAGACCTGCCGTTGCGAACCCGGTCAGCCATTGCCAATTCCAGCCAGGGGCAGATTGCTTCCCTCTATTTCACCATGACCGACTATGTTCTTGTCAAGCTGGGCCTTGACAGTGGCAACAAACCGCTGCTGGAGGAGTGTGCCCGGCGGCTCGGCACCGATGATCTCTATGTTGAAGATGCTGTCATGGTGATCATCAAAGCCCTCAAGGAACACCTGGAAAGGGATCATGTGCTGAGGATCGTTCAATGATACCACTCAGGGACACTTTGTATACGCGAAGTGTTCCGGTGGTCACCTATTTTATCATGGGAACCACTCTGCTGGTTTTTCTGTCCCAGATGGGCATGGGCCAGCTCCAGGAGCGCTTCGTCTATGTCTACGGCCTCGTTCCTGCCAAGTTCACCGTTCCGGAAGTGTCCCGGTGGTTTTCCTTTTACAATCCGTTTCTCTCCCTTTTCTCCTACATGTTCCTCCACGGCGGGTTCTGGCATTTTCTGGGCAACATGTGGTTTCTCTATCTTTTTGGCGACAACGTGGAAGAGCACCTGGGATCACTGAAATTCCTCGGGTTTTATCTTTTATGCGGCCTGTTTTCAGGTCTGTTCCACCTGGTTTTAAACCCCTGGTCCAATGTGCCCACCATTGGTGCCAGCGGCGCCATTGCCGGTGTCATGGGGGCCTATTTCCTCCTCTATCCCCGGGCAAAAATTTTGACCCTCATTCCCATCATCATCATTCCCTGGTTTATTGAAATTCCGGCCTTTGTTTTCCTCGGTATCTGGTTTCTCATGCAGTTCTTCAACGCAGCGGGCAGTGACGCAGCCTCGGGCATTGCATGGTGGGCCCATGTCGGCGGCTTTGTGTCGGGAATGGTTCTGCTGAAAATCAGTGCAAGCCTTCCAGCCATGGGGGCGGACAAAAAAATCAGGAAGGCAGTCCACCGGAAAAAGACCCCAAGGGTTCAGCAGGTCAACGCAAGGGCTGTTGACCACTCTCCGGATCTTTTCGGCACCCTGGAGGTTTCGTCCCTGGAGGCCCTTGCCGGTACCAGCAAGATGGTCAACATTCCCTGGGGGTTCTACAACCGGCTCTACCGGGTAACCGTTCCCCCGGGGGTCAAGCAGAACACCCGGCTGAGGCTGGCCGGTATGGGCAAGATTGTGTCAAAGGAGTTAAGGGGGGATTTATACCTCAGGGTCGAGATAAAAAATGATCTTTCAGACCAGGTATAAGGTTGCTGCCGGGGCCCTGCTCCTGCTGGTTTTCCTCCTCGGAGCGGGGCTGCCCCGGGGGGTGATTCTTGTGCTGGAAAAAGGGATCTGCCGAATCGTTTCCAACCGGGAGGGCCTGGAAGGGTTCCGTGTCACTGTCGGATCACTGGGTTTTTCAGGCGTGGAACTCAATGATCTCACCACCGGAGATCAACTGTCCGTTGACAGGATCAGCCTCTACTACTCCATGGCGTCCCTCTTCCAGAAACGAACAGATACCCTTGTCGTTTCCGGGGTTAAGTTGACCCTTCCGGTATCCCCTCAAAAGGCCGGAAGGGCAGATGCCCGCCATAAAACCGTGACCAAAGACCCCTGGGTCATGGCGGGAACCTCCCTTGAAGCCCTTCTTTCCCCTCTGTTGGCCACCCCATTTCTCCCCGGAACCGTTGTTGTCAGGAACGTCCTTGTCTCGGCTGAAACAGGAAAACAGACCATTGAAATCCCCTTGGAAGCAGAGTTTTATATCCGTGGGGAACGTGAACAGGTAAGAGGTGAGGTCACCCTGTTCTGCCCGGGCCGTAATATCAAGTTGTCCGCCTCCGTTGACATGAAAAACAGCCCCGGACAGATCGCCATCAACACCACTCCCTTTGATCTGAATGCCCTTGCCGTCCTCTTTGGTCAACGCCTTCCCCGGTCCCTTGCCAGGGCCGGTGTGAGAAGCTTTTCCGGCATCGTGGAGACCGGGTCGGCGGAAAAACTCCTTTTGGACATGGCAAACCAGGAGGCCTTGTCCCTGGTGACCGTTTCAGGAGATGCGCTCCTGGAGGGTCTGGGTGGGAAAACAGCTCTGCCCATCAGGGTCGATTACCAGTGCCAGGCCTCTCCCGGTGGGAAATGGCGGGTTTCAGTGAACGGGGCAGGGGAAAAGGATACCCGTGAAAGAACCGTTCCTTTTTTTACAGGCGAAGAACGCATTGCCGTCAGGGTGGCCCGGCCCCGTTTCCAGGTCAAGGCCGCCGGCAGCCGGTTCAAGGGAGATGTGGAGTTCATGGCGGCCCTGTCAAATCTCGAGGTTGACAGGGACAATCTCCAGGCCAGGGTCCGCCGTCCCCAGCTCAACGGCACGGGCAGTTTTGATTTCAGCAGAAAGGGGAGGGGAGGCCGTGTCAACGTTACCCTTGCCACCTCCCGCACCACGTTGGTCTCCGATGCTGGCCGTCTGGACATTCCGAAAATAGAAATTCCCGGCAGGGTTTCCCTGACAGGGGCGTTAAAACCCTATGTGAACATCCAGCCGCAATTTGCCGGTGCCCATGCTGTTTTGCCGGAACAGGGCGTAAAGGTTGAAGGCATTGATGCCCTTGTTCCCCTGTCATTCCCCTTTCAAGAAAAAACGGCAAAGGGGCGTTTTTCGGCGGGCCGGCTTGCCCTGAACGGGAGAAAGATGGCAGAGGTCAGCGGCGGCATTGTCCAGACCGGCACGGGCCTTGCCGTCTCCGGTACAGCGGCGGTCACGGGCCTTTTTCAACCCGGTCAGGAGAGCCTGATGGTTGATTTTTCCGCCAGTGCCGGGGTTCCTGGGGAAAAAGATAAAGGGGGTGCGGCAACGCTGCAGTTTGAAACCAGGAAGAAACGGATCGTCTCCAATACCCTGGACAGAAAACTGCTGACCCTTGGCAGGGGTATGGATGTCAACTTTCTTTTTGCAGCAGAGGGGGCGGTTGAGATGGACAGCAGCACCATCTCCAGCCGGTTTACCCTGGATGTTTCGGATGGTTTTTTTGCCATGCCTGAAAAAAACCTTGCCGCCGGGGGCATCGACACAACCCTTCAGATCAGCGGTATCGATCCCCTCCAAAGCGGAAACAGCCAGGTGCTGACCATTGACACCATTGATATGGATGATATACACTTGTCCGATGTTTCCCTTGTGTACGCCGTTGAGCCGGATTTTTCCCTGCTCCTGGAAGGATGTAATTTTCGGTGGTGCCGGGGAAGGGTGACCACCGGCGCGGTGAGGATAGTGCCGGGAAAGGAGAGCTATAAGGTAAACCTTTACTGCGACCGGCTGAAACTTTCCGACATCCTCCAACAGGTCGGCTCGTTCCAGGCTGAAGGGGAGGGCAGCCTCAGCGGAAAAATTCCCATTTCCTATGACCGGGGTATTGTTTCCTTTGACAACGGGTTCCTCTTTTCAGCCCCCGGCAGGGGAGGGATCATCCGGGTGACAGGGGCAGACCGGCTGTTGTCCGGTATTCCCCGGGGAACGGCGCAGTTTTCCCAGATAGATCTTGCAAGGGAGGCGCTGAAAAACTATAATTACAAATGGGCGCGGCTTAACTTCAACACTGACGGAGAGGAGCTTGTTGTCAAGATGGCCTTTGACGGCAAGCCAACGGAGAAGCTTCCCTTTGTGTACAAAAAAGAGCTGCAGAGCTTTGCAAGGGTTGAAGCCTCAAGTCCCGGTTCCCACTTCCAGGGGATCGCCATAGATCTGAACTTAAGACTACCGTTTAACGGGGTTTTGAGACTTGGCACCAGGCTTAACCAGATACTGGGCAGTCAGTGATCAGCTTTCCAGGTTGCCGGCTTGATCGTCCAAATCCCTGAACAGGAGAATGATATGCATCGACGAACAATTTTTGTTTCAGCGGTTTTTGCATTTTTAATGGCAATGGGCTGCAGCACATCCCACGAGGTTGAGGTAAAGCCTGTTGAGGTCAAGCCCATCCACATCACCATTGATGTGAATGTAAAGGTGGACAGAGCCCTTGACAGCTTTTTTGACGACATTGACCAGGCCGAAGAAGCGATAAAAGAGTGACACCTCTTTGAATAATAAACAAGAATCCAGTGACCACACCGCAACAATCAAACCCCGACGTTCCTGGGGCCGAGGTTTGGCGTTTGGAATCTGGGATTTGATATTTGATGATCATAATGGCTGATCGCAAAGGAGGAAATTATGACGAAGAATAGACTCATTGTACCATGCCTTGTTTTTTTTCTGTTTTCCCTGTTTGGTGGGCAGGCCGCTTTGGCGGCTGACGGCATCAAGGAGCGGATGAAAAAGAGACTGCCAAAAATTGTACAGATGAAAGAACAGGGGATTCTTGGCGAAAATGCCAGGGGATATCTTGAATTTGTCACAGAGAAAAAGCCCGATAAGGCCCTGGTGGAGAAGGAAAACAGAGACCGGAAAACCATCTACTCGGCCATTGCAAAGCAGCAGGGGGTGAGCATTGAAAAGGTCGAAAAGCTCCGGGGACTTCAGATCGTCAAAAAGGCCAAGCAGGGGGAGTATCTTAAAAACAGCAACGGCAACTGGTACCAGAAATAAACATGGAACATACCTCAACCGGATGGAGTAGACAATCGTAAATGAAAGAAGATGAAACCAATTCATTGTTGATCAACCTGGCTGGTATCAACTTTACTTACCCCGGCAGCAGCAAAGTCATCCATGATCTCGATCTGACGTTCTACCGGGGAAGCCGCCTTGGGATCATCGCACCCAACGGCAGCGGCAAGACCACCCTGCTTCACATTATCATGGGGCTTTTGAAGCCGGATTCCGGCCGCATTGAAATCTTCGGCAGCCGGGTCAAGACGGAAAAGGACTTTGAAGCCGTGCGCCACCGGATCGGGCTGCTGTTTCAGGATGCCGATGACCAGCTGTTCAGCCCCACGGTGGTCGAGGATGTTGCCTTCGGCCCCCTCAATCTCGGAAAAAACCCTGAACAGGCAAAGCAGACAGCCGTCAACACCTTACGTTCCCTGGGCCTTGACGGGTTTGAGGACCGGGTGACCTACAAGCTTTCCGGCGGTGAAAAACGGCTGGTTGCCCTGGCCACGGTGCTGGCCATGGAGCCCGAGATGCTTCTCCTGGATGAACCCAGTGCCGGCCTGGATGAAAGAACCAAGGCCAGGCTTGTTGAGGTGCTCTCCAGCCTTGATCTTTCCTATATACTGATTTCCCATGAAAATGAGTTTCTGTATCAGTTGACCAATGCCATCTGCACCATGGAAAGGGGAAGAATTGTTCCCGGCGAGAGAATCCACCGCCACGCCCATTCCCATCCCCATGGTTCCCATGAACATGATCATGAATACCACCATTAACCAGACAGTGAATACCCGGGCCGGATCAGCAGTAAAACCCCACCTGACCCCGATGAATATCTGCTGAATTTGGGTGGAAAAGGAAGTGGACGACATGATTAAAACCGCAGTGATCGAGGATTCAAAGGCCCTGGCAGGCATCTACCGCACCTATCTTGCCGGGAGTGGGTTTGACGTGATGATCTTTGGTTCCAATCCAGAGGAGATCACCAGGCTGGCAGGGGAGAGCGGGGTTGACATCGTTGTATACCCGGGATTTCCAAAATTTCAGTTTTCGTCTGATATTGTCTCGCAGTTAAAGAAACGTTCCGGATTCAAATCGGCCCTCTTTGTTCTGTCAACGACCATGCCCGAAGAGACGATGCACTCCCATCTGGATTTCAACGATATTGACGGGCTGCTGGTTAAGCCGTTTCAAAAGCAGGACCTGTACCGGACCTTGTCCGAGGCGTACCATTCCAGATCTTCTTCCACCAGAAAAAAGCCCCTTGCCCTTGTGGTGGATGACAGCGCTGCGGTGCAGCGAGTTCTTTCCCAGGCCCTGTCATCCCTGAATTTTGCGGTGAAAACAGCGTCCGATGGGGCCCAGGGTCTGAACCTTGCCCTGGAGCACCTGCCGGACCTCATCGTTACCGATGTGGAGATGCCGGTTATGGACGGGTTTGAATTGTGTAAACATATCTCCCTGGAACCTTCCATCCAGAATGTACCGGTCATTGTGGTCAGCGGAAAGTATGATGATGCCGAGTTTCGAAAGGGGTTTGAATCGGGGGTCATTGATTTTTTAAAAAAGCCCGTGTCCCAGGCAGAGCTTTTTTCAGTGATCGAGTCTGTTGCCTTTGACAATTTGAAAATCCCCAGGGGAACGGCACTTGTGGCCAGCAGTGATCCAACCCTTGGGGGTATTGTTGTCAAGATTTTGAAATCCCTGCAATTGCACGTTAATCAATGTCGGTCCCTCTCTGCCCTGGAGACGTTTCTCAAGGTTGCTGTTCCCAATATTATCGTTCTGGATCTTTCCAATGAAGCGGAGATGGTCAACCAGTGCAGGCATGTCAATCGATTGATAAAGGGCAGATCATCCGTGGTGATCACGGTGGCGGAGGAAAAAGACAAAAGCGCCATGGTGGAGTGCTTCAAACACGGTGCCGATGAGATGGTAACAAAACCCTTTGGCAGGGATGAGCTAAAAGCGAGAATAAAAAATCATATGAAAATAAAAAAACTCCAGGAAGAGCTGATCCAGAAGAACAGGATACTGGAGTCCCTTGCCTACAAGGACAAGCTCACCGGTCTGATGAACCGGCGGTTTTTTGATGAAACCCTAAAAAAAGAACTTGCAAACTGTGAAGCTTCCGGGTTGCCCCTGGCTTTCATGATTATGGATCTTGACAATTTCAAGCCGGTCAACGACACTTATGGTCATGATATCGGTGATACGGTGTTGCGGGAGATAGCAGGCGTTGTAAGGGAGTTGACCGCAGAGCAGGGCATTGCCTGCCGGTATGGAGGGGAAGAGTTCTGCGTTGTCTTTCCAGGGATTGACCTGGAATCGGCAATGGACATCGGCGAAAAGATTCGCCGGGCATGTTCTGCAAAGAATTTGACCGAGCATAACCTGCGCCAGACCATCAGCGGCGGCATTTCTGCCTGGCCTGACACCTCTTCCAAAGAGAGTCTTGTCATTGATGCGGACACGTTTCTTTACCGGGCCAAGCAGTCGGGAAAGAACCGGATCTTGTCAGAACCCGTATGATGCCGCTGTTTCATATAACGGCCATGCCCTGCGGGTACAACAAAGCTATGGTCGTAGACGCAGAGCCAACAGTATTGCTCCGCCCCCAGCGGATTGCCCCGGCCTCCACGAGAACGTCGGAGGAATTTTTTCCCTGCCAGCCTAAAAATCAGGAACTGCGGTCAAGTGTGTCCTCAGACAGCCTGATTTTCTTAACGCCTGGCAGGGAAAAAATTCTTATCTCCTTTGGTTCTCAAGTTCCAGCCGGGGCAAATCCACTGGGGGCTCTGACTCGGTTGTTTCATATTAACGGCAATGAGCATCGTGCTCACAACCAACGATGAAAAAAGGTTGACACCTTATTTGTGGGGGTATATTAATAGGAAAATTCAGGTTGAAGCCTGTAAAAACAAATTGAAGCTTGTTTGTCAGATTTTACGGCCGCCTATTCTGATGCAGGTGGTCTTGAAAAGGGCAGTATCACATATTGAATTCAGGTTTTAAAGCCGGGTCTGTCGTTGCTTTGAGCTGAATGCTGAAATCGAAACCACGAAGGTTTGTCGGGAAAAATCATTAAATATGATTTTGGCACACTTTTGTGGTTTTTTTGTTTCTTATGTTGACCCCGGTGCCGTTCTGTGGGTTGTCTTTCAAGGGTGGAACAGGTCAAAAGTAAAATAAGGTGTTTTGTTATGCATATTTCAGAAGGCGTATTATCCGGTCCGGTGATGACCGCAGGGGCTGTGTTTGCCATTACCGGAGTCGCAGCAGGTCTTAAAAAACTTGACTATGACAAAATTGTCCATGTGGCTATTCTGGCATCGGCTTTTTTTGTGGCATCCCTTATCCATGTGAACATCGGTCCGTCCAGTGTGCATCTTATCCTCAACGGAATTGTGGGCATCCTGCTGGGATGGTCTGCCTTTCCAGCCATTGCCGTGGCGCTTCTGCTCCAGGCTGTCCTGTTTCAATACGGCGGCATCACTGCCCTTGGTGCGAATACGTTGATCATGGCGGTTCCTGCCGTTCTCTGCTATTATCTTTTTTCTCCTTTGATTGGAAAGGGAAAACGAATAACCTTTGCCGCGGGTTTCCTGGCAGGGTCCTGCGCGATTTTTTTTTCCGCCCTGCTCCTCGGTGCCGCCCTGTGGTTCACCGAAAAGAATTTTTTTGAAGTGGCCCTTGCCATCATCGCTGCCAATGTGCCCGTGATGATCATTGAAGGCGTTGTCACCGGGTTTTGCATCTCTTTTCTCCTCAAGGTCTACCCTGAGATCCTGCCGGGGGGTGTCAAAGGGGTGTGCGATCAAGGCCAGACAAAAGGAAAAAGCAATGATTGATGAAACCCTTGCCCGCATCCCGTCCCCGATCCAGCAGGTGAATCCCTGTGCCAGGGTTCTTGCCGCCGTGATGCTCTCCTTTTCAGCGGCCCTGTCCGAGAATTTTATCCTTCTCTGGGTCTATTTTATCCTTTCCCTGGTCTTGACTGCCGGGGCGTCCATCGGTATTGCCGGGGCAGCCAGGCGGCTCAAACCCCTTTTCTGGTTTGTTTTGATGCTCTGGG
>DATFJZ010000016.1:0-3008 GCA_035268945.1 Desulfobacteraceae bacterium
CACCAAAGAGGGGTCCGACAGGCCTTCCCCGGTTCCCATACTGGGGAAAGAGTTTGACCTCAAGGCCGATGCGGTGATCAGTGCCATCGGGCAGTATGTGGATGACCAGGGAATGGAAGGTTTTGACAGGGTCAACTGGTCCCGCAGGGGAACCATTGAAGTGGACCATGCCAGCATGGCAACGGCCATGCCGGGGGTGTTTGCCGCCGGGGATGCCGTGTCCGGCCCGGCCACGGTCATCGAAGCCATCGGCGGGGGCAAGCGGGCGGCGGAATCCATGGACAGGTATTTGAACAACATTCCCCAGCCAAGGGTGCCCAGAACACCGGTCCGGCACCGCATGGAGCCTGCCATGGAGATGTCGGCCAGCCGGAAGATGACCCTGAAGCGGCCAGAAATGCCCATGCTCAATGTTGACAGACGGCGAACCATGTTCCAGCAGGCAGAGCTGGGGTATGACGAAAAAAGCGTGCGAAAGGAGGCTGCCAGGTGCCTTCGGTGCGATATCTGCCGCAGATGTGGGAAATGTGTGGAGATCTGCCGGGACAAAATGGGAATCGATGCCCTTAAACTGGGGTATCTTGACTTTGATCATCCCGTCAAGACCGATTTTAGGGTGACATCGGAAAAATGCATTATCTGCGGGGCTTGTGCGGCCAATTGTGAAAACAACGCCATCGTTGTTGAAGAAAAAGAGGGCAAACGGATGTTAAAACTCTGTGGGACCATTTTGAACCAGCAGGAGATTCAATACTGCGAGGAGTGCAATGCGGTCCTTCCCTCGGTGGAGTACATGCAGTTTCTTTCCAAAAAAACAGAAAACGTCACGGAAAAGGTGGAGACCAGGTTGTTGTGCAACAACTGCCAGCGCAAGCTCGGGGCAAAGGTCAACGTTTAATCAAACAGAAAAAAGGAAATACCATGGAATTTCACAGAGGAGATAAAATCGAGGTGCATAGAAAATCCCGGGATGAAGCCTGGGAACCTTATATGGAGGAGTTCGTCGGACTTCACGGTTTTGTCAGTGACCCGGACAGTTCCATCAATGACCCGGACGCATTGATTGAGGTGAGCCTGGTGGGGAAAGGCACCCACCGCCTTCCCCAGGACTGTTTGAAACGGATTGATGAATCGGGCAGGAAAGAGAAATGACAATGATCACACAGGATTTATCGGGGAGCACACCATGATTTCCATCACCATCGATGACAGGGAGATAGCGGCAAAGGAAGATCAGACCATTCTCCAGGCAGCCCGGGAGAACAATATCAAAATTCCCCATCTCTGTTTCCATCCGGCCCTGAAGCCCTCGGGCTCCTGTCGGCTCTGCGGTGTTGAGGTAATATCCCCCAAAGGGAAACCGGTGGTGGTACTCTCGTGCATGGCCAGGGTCAAAGAGAATCAGGTCGTCAAAACCGATTCAAAGCTCGTCAGGGAACGGCGGGTCAAGGCCTTTAACCGGCTTTTGCAGAAGGCTCCGGATGCCCGGGAGATCCGGGACCTTGCCGCCACGTTCAACGTTGCTGTCACACCGCCTCCAGACGGCTGTATCGGCTGCCAGCTCTGTATCAGGGTCTGCAGGGAGATTGTCCGAATGGATGCCCTGGAGATGGTGAAAACCGACCAGGGTAGAAAAGTAAGGGCCAGGCAGGGCCGGTGCATCGGCTGTGGGACTTGTGTCAATCTATGCCCCACCAACATCATCAGCGTGGTGGACGAGGGGAATGTCAGGACGGTTTTCATTAAAGAAGAGATCATCGGGCAACTCCCCCTGGAACGGTGTGAAGGGTGCAATAAAATGTATGCAACGGCTGAATTCCTCAAGCATGTGGATGAGACAAATTTGAATCACCCACATATCAAAGAGGAGCACAAGCTTTGTCCCTCGTGCACCAAACTCTTGTCAAACCGTGCCAGAACCGAGTCGGCGAAAATCAAAAAATGACCATTGCAAGTTTGAAGGCGATGTTGATCGGGGCGGGGGGATCATTGATCCTGGCCGTTTTCTGTTCCACCTTCCTGGCCCTGGAGAAAGTGATCGTTGTCATGCCGCTTTTTGTGGCTTTTAACGGTGCCGTCACCGGTTACAGACTGGTGGAAACAATGAAGAGCCCCAGGGCAGGAGCCGGTTTTTTCCCGTTTGTGGTGGGCGCCGGAACAGGGGCGCTGACCTTTGAAGCGGCCGATCTCGGGGTTTTGTTCCTTGAAAGGGGTTTTCTCCTCAACAGCTTCGATCTTCTGGTTTATGTCGTGGTATCGGGATGTACAGGTTACCTGGGAGCCAGGCTGGCTGTCAGGTACTTTCATTTATAAATTTTATTTCAGATGTTAAAAAGGAGAATTCAATGAAGAAGACTTTTCGCTATCTAACCATGATTTCCCTGGTGCTGCTGTTTGCAGCGTCCGGGGCCTTTGCCGGTGGAAGTATATCAGCCTCCTCCTACAAGGCAGGGGATGTTGTCACCATTGAGGGAAAGATCGCTCCCGGCGAGGATCTCTACCTGGCCGTTGCCCAGCAGGAGATGTTTGCGCCAAAGGACACCGTCGGTGTCCACGAGGTTAAAAACCTGACATCCGACGGTGAAGAACACGGGTTTACCAGGGATACAAAGATCCCCCCCCTGTACTACCTGCTCACCAACAACCCCGATAAATTCGGCCGCACGGACAAGAAACGATTCGGCGGTCCGTCGGTACTGATGAGCAAGGGCAGCGGCATCTATGGAACCACCATGTTCTACCTGAAAAAAAATTACAATGATCTTGATGCCCAGGCCAGGAAGATGATGGGCCCCATTCAGTCAGAGGAACAGTGGAATTTTCTGCGGTATGCCAACGAGACCAAATTCGGCATCAACACCATTGTTAAGGAAGGCAACCGGCGGGGAAAGGTGGTTATCTTTTCCCGAACCGTCATCGGTGATGAGAGCAGCGGCAATTACTGGGACGAGAACACCTCCGTCGATCTTGACAAATCCACCGGCGAATTTACCGCTTCTTTTAAATCC
>DATFJZ010000017.1:0-2793 GCA_035268945.1 Desulfobacteraceae bacterium
GGGGATGAACTGCCGAATACCACATGGACCCATCCATTGGTCCCTGCTTTTGTAAAAGCATTGGGAGATGAAATCACAAGGTCATCCACACCGTCTCCGTTGATGTCTGTGCCGAGAATCTCCATACCGGTTTTAAAACCTATCCTTGCTGAATCACTGCTCAGTTGAAGATCGACACTGTTGTCTTCATAAAGATCCATGGCCGGGTTAAGGGTTGCTGCACCGAACACCACCTGAACCTTTCCCTTTCCCGTGGTTCCTGCTTCTCCCCATCCAGACAGGGGGGCCCCGATAATTACATCATCAACCCCGTCATTGTTAAAATCACAGGCCGCCAGTTTTCCGCCGATCTGATCGTTTTCAAGGGCGCCGGTGATGACCACATCAGCCAGGGTCTCAATATCCACATCTCCATTGAGATTCTGTGCATCAAGGATGAGATAGACCTTGCCTGTCTCGGACAGTTCAGGGGATGTGCAGTCTTCTCCCGGAGCACCCAGAGCAATATCTGTCTGACCGTCATTATTGAAATCCCCTGCAGCCATGCTGTATACCTGAAACACATCTTCCCCTGTATTTCTCATAATCGTGCTTTTCGCATCTTCTGTGGGATTAACCGTTTGGTTCAGTCCTCCCCCCAGGATAAGATAAACAGCACCGTTAACCCCTCTTGGTTCGCCTTCAATGCGCGGTGCAACAGGGGGATGTTTAACATCATCGGTGAGGATATCTGTGATCAGAATATCATCTGTTGCGTCACCATTGAAATCTGCAATCACAATATCTTCAGCATGCATGGAATCTTTTCTTTGAATCACCACGTCTGCTTTGGAGGCCAGGGAAATATTGCCTGAAAGACTGGCGCCTCCGTAAACAATATAAATTTTAGCTTCTTTGGCATCCACAGGTGCGCCTGTATCTTTGATCTGCTGGGCTGCGATGACCAGATCATCTATGCCGTCACCGTTCAGATCTCCGGATGCCAGGAATTCTCCCGCATATTCCTGGGCTGAACCGCCATAAAGGAGTACGTCTTCTTTTTCATCTGCAATGGCTTCAAGCGTGGCTGGAAGCGCATTAAAATTTGTTCCTCCAAAAAAAACCGAAACCGCACCGGCCTCTTCAATTCCCCTGGGAGAGCCTGCCCGGGTTGATCCCACGGCAATGTCCATGACCCCGTCTCCGTTAAAATCCCCTGTGGTCATGGCTGTGGCCAGTTCTACCTCCCGTTCTGCCCCTTTTACCAGGTAGTCAAAGCCGGTCAGTCCCTGCTTTTCCCCTGGAAGAATGGTATTGGAAAAGGCGGTCTGGGAAATGAGTACCGCAAATAAGACCAGTCCTGCTAAAAAAACATAATTTTTTTTCATAGTTACCTCCCAAAAAAATGTTGATTTATATCCTGACTTATTACCGTTGGTAACGGAACAAACAGGGGTAATAATAAAAACAAGGTCCTGAATCTCAACGATTCGTTGTTTTGTATTGACATTTACCTGTAAACGGATAGGCTCGGATCAGTGGTATTGAGTTATGAAAATATTAGTTGTAAAAAAGAAAAAAATCAAGTAAAAACAAGAGAAAAATAGTCGAACAATATCAACGCCTTCAAAAAATTTTGGCAGGGAATGAGGCAGTTGCCGGAACATATCAAGCCCCCTGGCAAAGGCAGACTGGTTGAGCAGCGCGAAAACCTGCCCCTTGTTCTGACCGTTCCGGGCAATCGGGTGGGGGGACTGGACCATGGTGGCCGCTTATGCCTTTGCCGCCCTGATCTGCGGTTTCTTCTGGGAGATGTTCAATCGTTTGAGTGATGCCCGGTGGGTCTATTCCATTCCCTATGTTCACGGTGCCAAGATCTTTGAAATGCCCCTGCCGGGCTTTGCAGGCTACCTTCCCTTTGGCCTGGAGTGTGCCATGGTGATCGACCTTGTACAGAGGAGCAAAGACGATGAATAAGCCGGGATACATCAAAAGCTTTGAAACCGGGGCCCTGGCAGATAAAGCCCGCCTGGCCCGCACCCGGTTGACCTGCTGCACCCTCTGCCCGAGGCAGTGCCGGGTGGACAGGACCGCCGGAGAGACTGGAATTTGCCGAACAGGAGAAAAGGCTGTGGTCAGCGGGTTTGACGCTCATTTCGGCGAAGAGGCCCCCCTGGTGGGGTCAAAGGGGTCTGGCACGATCTTCTTTTCAAATTGCAATCTTCTGTGCAATTTCTGCCAGAACTACCGGATCAGCCACGGCGGCGAGGGGGAATTGGTGACGGCGGACCAGCTGGCCTGGATGATGCTGGACCTCCAGAACCAGGGGTGTCACAATATCAATCTTGTCACCCCCTCCCACGTGGTGCCCCAGATCCTCTCCGCCCTGGCGATCGCCATTCCCCAGGGGCTTACCCTCCCGCTGGTGTACAACACAGGAGGATACGACCGGGTTGAGACCATCTCCCTCCTTGATGGAATCGTGGACATCTACATGCCGGATGTCAAGTTCTTCCATGCCGAAACGGCAAGACTTGCCGGGGTGCCGGAGGATTATCCAGAAACAGCCATGACGGCCATTGCAGAGATGCACCGGCAGGTTGGGGATCTTGTGATAAACCGGTCAGGCCTGGCATACCATGGGCTTCTGGTCCGACACCTGGTGCTGCCGGAAACCCTTGCCGGAACCAAAGAGATTATGACCTTCCTGGCAAAGAGGATATCGGTGGCCACCTACGTGAACATCATGGCCCAGTACAGGCCCCTGGGCACTGCCGGGAAGATCCCTGCCCTGGCCCGGGCTGTTTCAGCCGG
>DATFJZ010000018.1:0-4514 GCA_035268945.1 Desulfobacteraceae bacterium
AAGCGAACAGGTTGAATAGATTCTGCTGTTTTTCATGGCATCTCCTTATCAGGTGAAAAAGAGGAACGTGATCATACATCGGCCCAACCCCCAGGCTCATGGCGCAACGGAGGCGAAGAGGCAGAGCCATCGACAAGGCAGAACCGGTGGTTTTGCGCCTACCCCGGCAGCTTTACAGAGGACTTGATCACAGTTGGCAGGCCTGCCCCCACCCCGTTCTCAAAACGGGATCATCGAGTTTACAGATAATGGCCGGCAGAAGAACAAAAATTGTCCCCTGGGGTCCAACCCTCCCAATGGGAACACAGCGAAAGCCCAGCATGGACCTTGATAGATTTTTTTTATTTTTTTGCACGATAATTGCATATATATTTCCAATGAACACAGCACACTTCAGGGCAGTGAGACGAGCAGCCTGAGGTCAAGCTCCCCTAAAGTCATCCAGGCCATTCCAATGGTGACTGGCCATTGACAAGACGGGATCCGGGCCTGCCGCTGTTGCACTTTATTCCCTGTACACCATTTTTCCATGGAGGTGACCCCATGTCATTCAGTATCAACACAAACACCACGGCAGCCTATGCCAACAACTACCTGGGCACTGCCCGCAACGCAATGTCTGCTTCCCTTGAACGGATATCAACGGGAAACCAGATCAATTCTGCTGCTGACAACGCCTCCGGTCTCTCCATCGCCGATTCCCTGAGAAGCCAGGCCCATGGCATGGGGCAGGCAATGCGGAACGCAAATGACGGGATTTCCGTCTCCCAGATTGCCGACAGCTCCCTGGGGGATGTCAACAACATCCTCGACACCATCAGAACAAAAGCCATCCAGGCGGCGGATGCCGGCCAGTCAACGGAGAGCCGCCAGGCGATCCAGGCGGACATTGACAGCTCCCTCAAGGCCATTGACCAGATTGCCGGCACCACTTCGTACAATGGGCAGAAACTTCTGTCAGGGAATTTCACCAACAAGCAGTTCCAAACCGGTACAAATCCAGGGGAAACCACCGATCTTTCCATTGATTCCACCCAGACCACGAACCTGGGTGACATGGAAAAATCAGACGGTTCCCTTGCAGACATCGATGTCACCACCGCAGAAGGAGCCAGGAGGGCCATGGAGATTACCGACCAGGCGCTGGAGCAGGTGGGCACCATCCGGTCGAACATCGGATCATCCCAGAATCAGCTGGAATCCCAGATCAACAACCTCGCATCATCCCAGATCAATGCCCGTGCATCGGAATCGGCCATCAGGGATACGGACTATGCCGAGGAGGCCATGGTGCTGAACAAGATGGAGATGCTAACCAGGGCCGGCACCTTTGCCGCCAAGCACGCCAATATTTCCAAGGAGAACGCCGTGTCACTGCTGGCGTAAGCCTTTCGGCTTGTTGAATTTCAGCTTAAGGCCTTTGGGTGTTTCCCTGACCTGACATCCAAGGGCCTGGAACAATTGGAAAAGGGGCCTGCCAAAACAGAACATCTCCAGGGAAACACTCATGTTGTGGGCTTTAACCGCAGCGGACCGATGGGCAAGCTCTGCTGTGATCATCGCTTCAAAGGAGCTGACAACCTTTCTGGACGAACGGGGGCCTTTCCTGGAAATCATCTCCATGTCAGGGCACGGGTAGCGCTCTTCATGCTCAGCAACCATTTTTTTCAGGGAGGGGTTGTCCGCGAGGATATCGATCCTTGACACCAGGTCCCTGCCGGAAAGGGCGAGGATGGCGTCGGTATCCCAGCATTCAAGAACCCTGCACGCCTGGGGACGGTTCTTGTAAACCGTACAGCCATGGGAGGTTTTATTGTAAAACCGGCATGCCCAGGTTCCATTGACCCCGCTGACCTTTACCAGCTCCTCTTTCACCGGTTCAACGGAGTTTTTCACAGGATCAAAGGCCAGTTCATTCTTCCGGATGGTGATGAGGTGATCAAGGGAGAGACGCCCCTGTGCTGTCAACTCAAGATCCCGGGTGTGCAGGGCCGGGCCGCCTTTTTCACAACAGGCACCGCACTGCCTGCACTGATGTTCATGGACCATGGTAACATTTCCTGTTTTTGGTTATTCCCATTGTCCAGGAGCGCCTCCTGGCTGGTCGTAAAGGGAGATCAGCTCCAGGGTGAGCCTGGACCACTGCTCCATGGACAAACGGTGCAATGCGCTGGTATCCATCCATTGAAAATCGACAAGCTCGCTTCCCGGTACAAACTGCGCATCCCTTCCCGCCGTGATCCTGAAAACAGCTCCGAGGTGAACCCTTCCCACATCGGTTGTCTCCTCATTGATGATGCCAAGAAAGGTCGAAGGGCTGTTTTCCGGCCTTCTGACAAACTCCTCATCCAGCTCCCGGGTCATGCCGGCGAGAACAATGCCTTCAAAGGAGTCGGAAAAGCCCTTTTTGTCTTCCGGATTGATATGCCCTCCAACACCGGCAGACCAGAGGTCGTGGAGCCGTTTTTCACCGCCCTTTCGTTTGTAGACCGCTGTCCTCGAACCATCCTGGGTCTGAACAATGGTATAGGGAATGATCTGCTTGAACGAGGGGTCCTGCTCCACAACTCCCCGCTCCATCCAGTGATGGCCGGTTCCGGCGCAGATCTTAAAAAAAGCGGCGGCATCTGTCCTGACAACGCTCTTCTCTCTTACCCACTCTTCCGGCAGGGATTCCCTTTTGACACACAGCACCTTTTCCTTACTCTTCATAAAAATGGTCTTCTCTCTTTTTCGTTGTTGGACTTGATCAGAACCTCGACCAATTCCCCTGTTTCACGGCCCAACGGACCCTCCGGACCCTCCGTCGTGATCAAGATCCTTGTGTTGTTATCTCCAACCTGACCGGAGCAGGGTGTTGTCATGATCACCGGCAGATTGACGGATCCTTCAACAAGGCGGCAAGCCTCTGGGGATAATCGGTGATAATGCCGTCAACACCGGCATTGATAAACCGCACCATGTCGGCGGTATCATTGACCGTAAACAGGTTGACACGTTTTCCCCTGCCCTTTGCCCGTCGAATCTGCGCCTCGTCAACAAGCTCGCTGTTGGCGTTGTAAGCGGAAAAGGAAAAATCACCCCACTTCATGGATCGAAACCGGTTTTCTCCGATCAGCGCCTGGATGGACATCCACGGTGCCGTGGTCTTCACCTGTTCAAGCCAGGCGTGGTTAAACGACGAGATGATCACCTGGCCGGGATCGATCCCCACGTAGTCGACCACATCCAGGACACGCCGGAAAAGGGGGAACCTTTTAAACCGGCCCGGCTGCACTTTCAGCTCCAGGTTCACCGTCCACTGTTTCTCTTTTGTATACACCAGGGCCTGCTCCAGGGAGGGGACCTTTTCTCCCCGGTAGGCGTGAAGGTCTGACCGGCTGACGTTGTTTTGCCGAATCTGCTGAAACGGATCCGATGCAATGTACGGCAGGCCGGTGTCCAGCATCTGAATCTCCGAAAACAGGTAATCCACAACCGGATCCGATGGCCTGCCGGGAAAAACCTGGGCAACATTGGTGGTTCGTGTCAGATATCGATCGTGGAAAAGGATCAACACCTCATCCCGGGTGACGGAGACATCGGTCTCCCAGAGATCGGCCCCGACCTGAAACGCTTTTTCCGCTGCAGCGATGGTATTCTCCGGAGCAAGGCTTCTTGCTCCCCTGTGGGCAATATTGGCAACCATAGGATAACCTTGGGGTCTGGCAATTAAAAAGGGGGCGTCTGTTCACGGATCACCTGAACCGTGTTCATTCCATTTTATATATGAATCCTCAATCAAAGTAAAGAGGCTTGATCATAACATGGGCCCCTCTTCACAGGTGACCCCATCATGTCACTGGTCATCACGGTCACATTTATTGACACTCCCTCCAAAGGGTACTATAAACAGGAGCTGGCAGAAAAAAAAATGTTCCTTGAAAAGGAGTTGACATTGATTAAATATCTTTATGTGGGAGCAGGCGGTTTTGTAGGATCCATTCTCCGGTATGCCGTGGCAGGAGTGGTGTCGAGCAGCGGGCTCGCTTCCTCTTTTCCCCTGGGCACCTTTACCGTTAATATGGCAGGCTGCTTTTTAATGGGGTTTGGCGGCGGGCTCATGGAAGATCGGCAGATTTTTTCCCCGGAGGTCCGCATGTTTCTCTTCATCGGCATGCTTGGAAGCTTTACCACCTTTTCGACCTTTGGATATGAAAGCTTTGTTCTGGCCAGGGACGGGCAATGGCTTACCACCCTGGCAAACATAACCCTGCAGGTATTTACCGGGCTCTTGGCGGTATGGGGCGGCTTTATTGCATCAAGGCTCCTGTAGCAAAACAAGCACTGTCACTCGATGATCCAGTTTTTTCTGAGATAACCGATTAAGAGCCCCCAACGGTTGGTCGGTCAGGAACATTGAGAACCAAAGGAGATCAGGCTTTTTGCCCTGCCATGCGTTAAGAAAATCAAGCTGTTTGAGGACCAGTGGCCGCAGTTCTTGATTTTTAGCATGGTAGGGCAAAAAGTCCTCC
>DATFJZ010000019.1:0-3608 GCA_035268945.1 Desulfobacteraceae bacterium
TCACCATAAGTCTTGTCTTTTTGCCCGTCTTCTTCGTTGCATCAATGGGCACATATTTCAATATGCTCCCATTAATGCGCCTTGAAGACGAACAAAAATCCTAAGTCCTATTGGTGTATTTTAAAATTTCCATGGCCCTAAAACCTACATTATTTGTAGCAACGGTGGCCGATCTTATGATCAACCCCCAATTCCTTTAGAGGAGAAGATCGCAGTTTGCCCCGACTGGTCACTGTTTTTCCCAGGTTACGGCGTACATGAAAAGCTCATTGGCATCCTTGAGGTTGAGCTTCTCTTTTATCCGTTCCCTGTAAGTGCCGATGGTCTTGATGCTCAGGTTGAGCCTGGCGGCAATCTGCCGTGATGTCATGCCCTGGCCGAGGAGCTTGAAGACGTCAAACTCCCTGGCGGTGAGCCGGTCCACCGGCGAGTCATGGTCCGGGTCGGCCGGGGAAGCGGTAAAGGTCTGCACCATTTTCTCCATGACAGGAAGGCTGAAGTAAAGCTTGCCTGCCAGCACTTTTCGAATGGCCGTGACCACCAGGGCCGGGGCCTCCTGTTTCATGATGTACCCCCTGGCCCCTGCCATCACCGATCGCTCGGCAAAGAGGGTCTCCTGGTGCATGGAGAGCACCAGCACGGGAATGTGGCTGCAGCTTTTTTTCAGCTCCCTGACAAGTTCCAGCCCGTCGCTGCTTTTCAGGGTAATATCCACAATCACCAGATCCGGCTGACACCGAAAGATCTCCTGCCAGGCATCGGTGACATCCTCTGCCCAGGCGCACACATCCAGGTCCGGTTCCTGGTTGATCAGCTCACTCATGCCCATGCGGAACACCGGGTGATCCTCCACCAGAACGATCCGTTTTTTTTCATCCATCCTGTACCCCCTGTGATGGGATAACGATTTTAACCCTGGTCCCTTTCCGGTGCCGTCTCTCCCAGAAGATGGCGGCGTCTGCCTGTTCTGCCCGGTGGGTCATGATCCTCAGGCCCATCCCGCTGGAGTCGCCGCTGTTGTCAATGCCATGACCGTCATCCTCGATGAGCACCACGGCCCTGTTCTCCTCTTCGGTCCTGGTGATGACAATGCGGCCGGGGCTACCGTGCTTGACAGCGTTGTAAACCGCCTCCTGGACAATATAATAGATGTGGGCCTCCCGCTCCTTTTCAAGGACCAGGGGCTTGTCCCAGTCAAGGGAACAGCTGACGCTGGAAAAGGCCTCTACTTTGTTGCACAGTTCCCGCAGTGCCGATGCCAGGCCGTTGGCCACAAGCTCTGCCGGGCAGAGCCCCTTTGACAGGTTTCTTGCCTTGTCCGTGGCTTCAACGATGAGGCTTTCTATCTTTTCGGCAAGCAGCCGGTTGTTTGGGGATGGTTCTTCACTGTTTTTCGTTAACACCGAGCAGAAACCCTGGATGCCGATGAGGTGGGGGCAGAGATCGTCGTGGAGATCCTGCCCTATTTTTCGCCGGACTCTGTCGCCAAGCTCCTGGGCCTCCCGGTATCCCTCTTCGCTTTTTTTCAGGGCCTCTTCCATCTCCCTGCGCTCTTTGATCTCCTGTTCGAGTTTAAAGCTGTATCTGGCAAGCTTGTCCATGAAGGCGTTGAAGTATCTTCCCAGCATGCCGATTTCGTCCCTGCCCGCCGGGGTGATATCCGGGGAGAACCGGCCCGATGGGGTGAAATTTTCCAGATGGTCCATGAGTTTTTTCAGGGGGGTTGTGATGGAAGCGCTGATGCGAAAGATGAGCAAAACAGCCAGAATGATGGTCATTGCCATGGTAACGGCGATGATGGTTCTCACTTTTTTGACGGGGGCAAAGAACTCATCAAGATAACTGGACGAGGCCACAATCCAGTCAAACTGGGGAATATAGTTGAAGATCACCAGCTTTTTCCGAAATTTTTCCTCCTGGGGGTTTTTCCAGGCGTAGACCATTTTGCCGTTTTTCTGTTCGAGCATTTGTTTGAAGAACTTGGAAGGCACCCCCTCTTGTTTGAAGATATTCACCCCTTCCATCTTTGGATGAATCACCGTGTTGCCGTTGCCGTCGGTGACGTAGGAGTACCCGGTTTTTCCAAATTTCAGGGAGAGCACACTGTCGCGGAAATCATCCACATTGATCAGTTCGGTGAACTCCCTTCGGTAGGATGATACTGATATGATCCAGTCCCAGGGTTCAAAATAGACCATGTAAAGGGCCTTGGGCCGGGGGTGTTCCTCTTCGGGATTTTTCCAGTCATACTCGATGTACCCTTCCCTCCGTTTCATCTGGTCCCGGACAAAGAGGAATTCAGACACATCCTTGCCCAGCACCTCTTTTCTCGGGTGGAGGGTGACAAGGCCCTGGGTGTTGACGCAATAGATATACCCCGATTTCCCGATGGTCTGGCTGAGCAGGATGGCGGAAACCTTCTGTTTTGCCTCCCTGGTGCTGATGTTTCCCTGGAGGGCAAGGGCATGGTAATGGGCCGCCACGTCCCTGTTCTTTTCGGCAACGGCCCTCAGGTAATTTTTGATGGAGACCGTGGCAGCGGTGCGCACCATGTTGAAGATGGTGGTGGTGGAGTTTTTCAGTTCGCTTTCGATATTGCGCTCAAGGGTCTTGCGTACGGAAAAGTCAATGACGACGCCCACAAGGGCCATGGAGAGGACGAACAGGGTCAGATAGCTGGTCAGCAGCTTGTGCCGGATTTTCAGATCTGTCCACGCCATCATAAGGATCGTCTCCCTTTTTCTGAAAAGTAACCCCTGTGGTCTGTTGAACCCAAGATGCCATTTTTTTGCCTTGAAACTGACACCGGGAAACCAAAACCCGGTTGCGCTTGACAGTCCGAAGTGGTAAATAATAAGAGCATGGTAAAAGGGGCCTGTCAGCAAAACCAGAGGATTATGGCACAAGGTGAATTCCCTTTCAAGTGTTAACTGATTCCCTCGTAGGCAGGAAGACGAGGATAGAGAGTGTCGATTCTCTTACTCGATTATCAAGTTTTTAGTATAGCGCCGCCCCCAACGGGTGCCCTGTCAGGAACGAGAACGTCGGAGGACTTTTTGCTCTGCCAGACTAAAAATCAAGAACTGCGGCCACTGGTCCTCAAACAGCTTGATTTTTTTAACGCCTGGCAGAGCAAAAAGTCTTATCTCCTTTGGTTCTCAATGTTCCTGACAGGGCACCCGTTGTGGGCTATGAATCGGTTCTTCCATAAAAAACTTGATAACCGAGTCTTAGCGTTTTCAGGACGGTGATAAGAAAACCGTGACGACAATGTGAGGGGATACCCGGGGAAGCAGTGATCATGGGGGTTCCTGTCGTGTCCCTTGACCTTAAAAATGGAAGCGATCACCTTTGTAACCATCCATAATGACAAAAAATAGCAACAATGACACCGACGATGGAAGAGAAATGGAGTAAGTGATGATTCAAAAGCTATCCAAGCAGTTAACAAATAACAGGTTTACCCTTGGCAGCCTCACTTCCATGATCAATGGACTCGTGTTTTTTATTTTCGGCATCCTGCTCATCGTTTTTGTCAATTTTTATATGCGGCATTCTGCCATAGAAACGGCAAAGCAAAAGGCAAGAATTATTCTGGATCGAAATGT
>DATFJZ010000020.1:0-4369 GCA_035268945.1 Desulfobacteraceae bacterium
ATCTGTTTGCCGGGGCACAACAGCTCTTTTCTTACAAGGGTAAGACAAGACCTTGCTTGTTGTCAATCTAAGGATCGCAAATTTTATAAGCTGAACGTAATTACTTGCCCTTTGACTCATCTACTGCGTTGCACCAAAGGCCCGATAGGCCTGCTATTGAGCCTTTGATGCGCCTTGTATATGAGCCGCCAGATTTTATAGATTGGTCGGCGTAATTTCTGTTCACCTTATTTCATCTGCGATCCTTACAGGGCCAGGCATGTCTGGAAAAGCACCAGTATGCAGAGAATCTGAAGTCCTCTTTTGGCCCAAATTCCCAGGCGCCAGGGGGGAAAGAGAAATGCCGGGAAAAATCCTGCCAAGGCATAAAAATAAGAAAAATAGCAGAGGTTTTCCGGTTTCCATGCTGGGATAAGGCAGATCAGGTAGACATAGGCGCCAAGGGCCAGGGCAACGGCCTTGAGTCTCCTTGGGCCTCGGAACATGGCGTAAATCACTGCAGGCTGGACAAAAAGAAAGGCAAGAGGGCCGAACCATGGCAGGTTAAAGACTGCGGTTGCGCTTTCCCCGGGGAAAACCTGGTTTCCGGGAAAAAGCCAGTTGGGGGTCAGAAGCTTTATGATGTGGTCCGGTTTGAAGGCTGTCTGGAGAAGATCAAGGGGAACCGGCCCATCAGTACTGGCGATGAGGTATTTCATAAAACTTACTGCTGCCCCTGCCAGGCCCTCCCCGTTTTTTTTAACCCCATGGAACAGGGGGGGCGGAAAACCGTTCCACAACCGGGAAAAGAAAAAGCAGGCCACAACAGAGGCCAGGATTTTTCGCCAGCGATTTTTTACCGTTGACAGCGGCAAAAAACCGTGCCGACGGAACATCAGCAGGCAAAAGAGGGCGGCAAGGATGAGAGAGACGAGAAATCCTGCACTGCTGCTTGAAAATAGAAAGCTTAAGGAACAGACCACCAGGAAACCATCCATGGCATTGGGGGTTTCAACCAGCCGGTAGGCCAGTAAAAGGGCGAGAAGGGCAACAGAGACCGGTATGATTTCAAATCCCGGCCCAGCTCCGGAAAGGACAAATCGTGGGATGGAGGCGACCATGGCGGTGACGGTGAACGAAATGGGAACCCATGCGTACCGCCGGCTCAAGGCATAGGTGGCAAAGAGCATGGCAGTGTAAGCCATGAATCCCGGGACAGCCGTGCCGAAAACCGTGCCGAATCGGAGAAAATGGTGGGAGATCACCACATCGTTTGCCCCAAGCATGCCGGAAGATTGGCTGTACAGGACCATGGTGTGAAAAAAATTCGGATGGTGCGTTCCTGGAACAAAGAGAAGGGCTTTAAGACCAATGTAGCCAATGCACACTGCAAGGATTCCCAGGATGACCGGGTGGCGCTTTGGGAGAAAATTTTTCAGATCCCGGTAGACTTTTTTCGCCCCCTGTCGGTTTTGAAAGGCAATAATCACACAGCCCAGAGCAGCTGCTTCGGGTAATGGAAAAAGAGGGGGCAGGGACAGCAGCCAGGTTGTCTGTTGGAGCAGCGAGGTGAGCATCAGGGTTGTTACAAGGGCGGTGGCCAGGGCTTCGGCCAGGGTACGGCCCCTGGTCCTGAAATAGAAGAGCAGGCCGGTCACCTGGATCAGCAGTTCCACCAGGGCGACACCGGTTAACCAGGAAGAATCAGCCATTGCGATTGTTTTTTTTGGGGTCTGGGTTCTCGGCCTGTTGTGCTGCCAGGGCATCTCGTATTTCCACCATGAAAGCGCGCATATCCTTTGCAAGTTTCAGGCAGTCATCACAATAGACCTTTTTCAGCAACTTGTCATGGACCTCGATCTGGTGCCGGTGCCAGGGAACATAGGGGGTTCCCCGGCAGAATTTTTTGCCGGTATACCGGGCAATGGGGCACCCGATGCAGGCCATCATGTAGTAGATCCTGCAGGGGGGGCAGTCAACAACCCCAGAGTCAATGCGTTTGCCTGCAATGATCCGGTCCCATTTTTTGATGGAAGCTTCCATTATTTTGATTTTGTTCAGCATAATTTTCCAATGTCTCCCCAAAATTCCCTGTGGACGTGGCAGCAGCGGCGAATCACCTGTCTTGTCTTTTTTCCATGGGCCTTTGCCGCCACATCAGGGTAGTTTGATTCAGTTTCTCCGGAAAGTTCCTTTAACACCGCTTCAACACTTCTTTTAAGGGTTTTTAAATGGTATCCCCCCTCCAGCACAAAGAAAAGCTTTGCGCTATTGTCCCGGGCCATGGCCATGATGGATGCGGTAATGGCGGCAAAGCCCCTTGATGTTACTTTCATTTTTCCAAGGGGATCTGATCGGTGGATATCAAAGCCCGCTGAAACGAGGATGAGATCGGGTTTGAACCCCCGGGCAATGGGGGTGAGAATTTCCATGAAAATTGAGGTGAATTCCCCGTCCCCGTAGCCTTTGGACAGGGGAATGTTGATGGAGAACCCTTCTCCGCCGCCGGTCCCTGTCTCGGTAAACAGGCCGGTACCTGGAAAGAGGGGGTATTGGTGGGTTGAAAAAAAAAGAACCGACGCATCCCGTTCAAAGATGTGATAGGTCCCATTGCCGTGGTGGACATCAAAGTCCACAATGAGAACCCGTGACAGGCCAAGGATTTTCCGTGCGTACATGGCTCCGACGGCAACATTGTTGAAGATGCAGAACCCCATGGCACGGCCCTGTTCAGCGTGGTGGCCGGGGGGGCGGACAAAGGCAAAGCCGTTTTCAATTTTTCCGCTGACCAGCTGGTCTATGCCCGTTATCACGGCTCCGCAGGCCAGAAGAGCCGTTTGATAACTTTTTTGAGATGCCATTGTATCGGAAGACAGCCAGCTTTCCTGCCTTAACCGGGTCGCTGCTGCCTGTTCAAGGTAGCGGCGGGAGTGGACCAGGAGGATCTCCGCTTCTGAGGCTGGTGTGGGGGGGATGATCTTCAGGGAAAGTTCGGATTCCAGGGCATGGACAAGCTGGTGAATGGCCTGCAATCGTTCAGGGGACTCGGGGTGGCCACGGGGGGTTCCATGGTCGCAAAACCGACGGTCAATGACAATCCCCGTTGGCTTTTGTGGAGAAAGCCCCCTGCTTCTGAAAGGGCAGCCCTTGTTTTCCGGCACCACAAGCACGTGGCAGTGGGTCCGTCTTATCATGGTTTCCGTGGTGGAACCGGTCAAGAGTTTTCCCATCAATGTCCTTGGTTTCACCCCAACCACCACAAGATCACAATCCCTATCCAGGGCCAAATTGGAAACCTGTTCCCAGGGCGTTCCCCGTAGGATTGTACCGGTGATATTTCCCTGCATCTCCTCATCTTCGCTGAGCAGGGATGCCAGGAGCTGCTCCCGGGTGCGGGTTTCAAGTTCTGTCTCCATGGTGCGGTAGTTGTGGCAGATCTTGCTGGGTTCTGCTGCCGCCGGAGAAGAGATGCAGTGGACGAGGTCGAGCTTTGCTCCGAGCCTGCGGGCAAAAAAAACGGCATACTCAGCTGTAAAACAGGGAGGACGATCGCATGCAGCGATAATTTTTTTTAACCCGGCAACGCCGGCATCTTTTTTCGGTTTTTTTCGCCATCGCAGAACGAAAAAGGGGAGGGAAGAGATGCGCACCATCCGTTCAACAACGGAACCGACAAAGGTCCGTTTGAACCCTGAAAACCCATGGCTGGCGGCAATGATAAGGTTGACTCTTTTTTCCCCTGCAACTTTGGCCATCTCCACCACAGGGTCTCCCGGAACAACCCGAAGCTGCCAGGGGCAGCCAGCATTTTGCATTAGCTGTTTTATTTCACTTTCCGCCCTGGAGAGACGTTCAGGCATGCACGGCGGCCTGAAGCGGTTCATCCGTTCCCTTGGGGGCGAAATGGCGTGGAAGATGACAAGGGAGGCATTGAAATGCTTTGCGAGGGCTCTGCCCCAGGAGACCACATGGACGGAATATTCTGATAGATCCACGGCACAGAGGATTGTATCCATTCGCTTGTTCATGAAGGAACGCCTTTACGAAAGGAGCATCAATACCCCCCAACGCTGAACGAACTGGACGACAGGGTTTTATGCAGCGTTCAGGGAAGGGGGAGAGGACTCTTTATCCGTATACCACGATCGTGTGAAAAAAGCAACCCCTTCCATATTTGGGTTTGATGGGAATTCTGGTCAAACCCCTAGTGCCGAGCACTGTAAGGGCCATAGAAACAATAATTTGATCCCATCGACCATAGGGGGCGCTTAAGGGCAGAGCTCTTCACTTAATCCGCCTGGTTCATGTTCCTCTCCTTATGAACGGTCCTGTCGGAAACCGGCATCAGCTGAACCGCAAAGTCTTCCATCTGGTAGATCACAAGCCCGTC
>DATFJZ010000021.1:0-2559 GCA_035268945.1 Desulfobacteraceae bacterium
CCTGGGAGGCCTGCCTTCGGATATCGGCGTTGCCATGAGCAACGTGGGCACCATGGCCACCATTGCCAGGGGGGTGATCCGGGAAGAACCCTTGACCCACCGGGTGATCAGCGTCAGCGGCGGGGGCATAGCCCAGCCGAAAAACCTCTTTGTTCCCATTGGCATCAGCATGGGGGAGGTGATTGACTTCTGCGGAGGGTTGACCGCCGATGCCGCCAGGATCATAGCCGGGGGTCCCATGATGGGTTTTGCCTTTTCAAACCTTGACACACCGGTGGTAAAAGGCTCCGGCGGCATCACCGTTCTTACCCATGACGAAATTGCATCGGAAAATGAAACCGCCTGTGTCCGGTGCGGCCGCTGTGTGGACGCCTGCCCCATGAACCTGGTTCCAACAAGACTTGCCATGGCGGCGCGGTACAACAACCCCGGCCTGGCAGACCGCTACAATATTACGGCCTGTTTTGAATGCGGCAGCTGCTCATATGTCTGCCCGGCCAATATCCGGCTGGTGCAGCTGATAAGGACGGGAAAGGCCCAGGTCGCCGCATCAAGGCAGGGTCAGTGAGGTGAACCTCCCTGGAGCAATGATGGCCTGGTGAGAAAAAATGCCTGATCATCCCATGATAAACGCAACGCCCCCGGGCAGGTATACGAATAAAAGGAAACCACAGATTGTCAGAACAGAACAGGAAGATTGACACAGAGATCGGGAAAACAGGCCCCACTATACATGTGGCCCCTTCTCCCCATATCTCGGAAACGCTTTTCACCACCCGGCGCATGATGATCGATGTGCTCATCGCCCTTTTGCCTTTGATGGGAGTGGCGGTCTATTTTTTCAGGTGGTACGCCGTCAAGCAGATGGTCATTGCCGTTGGCGCCTGCCTTGCCGCTGAGATGATCTTTGTCCGCATGCGCAGCAAGCCCTTTACACTCAAGGACTGCTCTGCTGCTGTGACCGGAATCATCCTTGGCCTCTCCCTGCCCGGCACGGCGCCTTGGTACGTGGGAGTGATTGCGGGGTTTACCGCCATGGGCATCGGTAAGATCATCTTCGGCGGTCTGGGAATGAACCTTTTCAACCCGGCCATGGTGGGCCGCGCCTTTGTGATGATCGCCTTTGCCAGTGTCATGGGGGCTTCTGCCTATGAAGTCCCCGGCGGCGTGGTGGATGCCCTTTCCCAGGCGACCCCCCTGACGGCCTTTAAGCAGAGCGGTGTTGCCGTTCCCCTGTCGGACCTTTTCTGGGGCACCACCAACGGTTCCATGGGCGAGGTCAGTGCCTTTGCCTGCCTGGTGGGCGGACTCTTCCTCTGTTTTCGCAAGACTGCATCCTGGCAGATCCCGGCAAGCCTTGTCGGCGTGGTTGCCCTCATTGCCGGCTGGGTCGATGTCATGGGGTCTTTTTCCGGTTATTTTTTATGCCACCACCTTTTCGGCGGTGCTTTGCTGTTCGGGGCCTTTTTCATTGCCACAGACCCTGTGACAACGCCCCTTTCCACACGGGGAAAGATTATCTTCGGTGCCGGAACAGGGTTTCTGGTCATGGTGCTGCGGCTTTTTTCCGGGTATCCCGAGGGAATGATGTTTGCCATACTGCTGATGAACGGTGTTACTCCTCTGATCAACCGGTGGACCATTCCCCATCCGACAGGGGAGATATGATATGGAAAAGTGGAGCCGTCTTAGAAACAGCAATCTCTTCCAGGCCTGGCTGGTGCTGCTCTTGTCCCTGGTGTTCGGAATGTCCCTTGCCAGTGTGGAAATCGCCCTGAAACCCAGGATCCAGGCCAATAAGATCAAGGAGACCATGGAGAAAATCCCCGGGGTTGTTCTCGGGTCCCACCGGGCCCAAGCCATGCAAACCGCCGGGGAAACCCTGGACATTGAGCCAATGACCGTTGAGGCAGGGGGGACGTTTTACCGGGTCTACCGGGCGGCCTTTGACGACAACACCCCGGCGGGATTTGTGGTCAAGGCCTCTGCCCAGGGATATGCCGATAAAATTGAGCTCCTCGTGGGGTTTGATGCCCATGTGAGCCGGATAACCGGGGTGTTTGTCCTTGACCAGAAAGAGACCCCGGGTCTTGGCAACAAGATTGTGGAGGAACAATGGCTGGATCAGTTTGAAGGCCGGTCCCTCTCTTCTCCCCTTGTGGTGGTAAAGACCAAGGCGGAAAAAGACCATGAGATCGATGCCGTTTCCGGGGCCACCATCTCGTCCAGGTGTGTTACCGGCATTGTGAACCAGACCGTTGAGGACCTAAGAAACAAGCTGATGGTGAAAAAGCAGCAGGAGAGCAACGCAGCAAACGAGAAAGGGGGCAATGGCAATGGCTGATCAACCAACGGCCCTGGAACGCTTTGTCCAGGGAATACTGCCTGAAAATCCGGTTTACCGCCAACTGCTCGGGCTCTGCCCGACCCTGGCCGTCACCAACAACATGGTATCGGCCGTTACCATGGCCTGCTCCGTTGCCTTTGTTCTTTTCTGTGCCAATGTGGTGACCAGCCTGATCCGGAACCTGTTGAAACCCCATCTACGCATTGTGATCT
>DATFJZ010000022.1:0-10824 GCA_035268945.1 Desulfobacteraceae bacterium
TGGGAAGATCGGTTCCCCAGCTTCCCTGAAAATGCTCGAAGATGCTGCCGACACGGTCAAGTGCGACCAGAACATCCTCGATGCCCTTGCCGTTTTAAGATCCACTGCCGCCCTGGATGCCGGAACCGGTGAACCGCCGGAAACCGGACAAGAGACAAGACAAGAGACCGGCAACGCCGAAAGCGACCGGGCCGTTTCAGCCCTTTTAAAACAGCTCGAATCAAAGCAGGTCAAGGAACGGTTCGAGGCTGTCTGCTCCCTTGGCGAGATGGGCAGCGCCGTGGTACCCCGGGTGGTTGAAACCCTTGAAACACAAGACCACGATCTGCCCATCAACGCTTTACGCCTCCTTGGCCGAATCCGGTCAAACCTGGCAGCCGAGGAGACAACGGCGTTTCTGAACAGGGAGAAGAGGAGCCCAGGTGTAACCTTTGCCGCTTACGAGGCATTGAACGTATGTGCCAACATCCATTCGGCTGCCCCGCTGGTCTGGGGAGTGGATTCCCCCCTGACCCATGTCCGCATGTCTGCCGTGGGGCTGCTTGACAGAAATTTTACCGACGTTGTTTTTGCCGAGCTGCAGAACCGCATTGAATCGGGCAGCAAAACCAGGCATCTCCTGGTCCAGGCAATCATCGATTCAAAATGCACCAAGATCATCGAGGCCTTTCTCGGTTCTGACTCGTTTTCCTATGTGGCATCCAACCACCTTGCCAAACGGGCAACCCCCGAAGCCCTGAAACCTTTTATCCGGATCGCCGGAAAACGGGGAATGACCGCCCGGGAAAAAAAATACAGGGAGATGCTGGAAGACAGGGAACAACACAACAGGTCTGTTGCCATTGTGGTCAGCTGCCTGCCAACGGTTCGCAACCTCTATGAAACCATCCTCTTTTCCGCAGGGTATCTGCCAAGGGTCTTCAGCTCTTCCCAGGACGCCTTTGAAGCCATGGCAGGATCAACGCCGGGCCTGGTCCTGTGCGATCTCTTCCTGGACGGCATCACCGGTTTTGACCTTGCCGGTGAGATCAGGCATCTGTACCGGCAAAAGGAGCTTTCCGTTGTTGTCTCCACAAGGCAAAAAGACTTTACCGGGCCGAGAATGAAAGCCCTGTGCCGGGAAAGCGGCATCAACGGTATCATTGAATTTCCCGGAACCATCACACAGATCGAGCTGTCGGCCGATGAATAACCCTGACAGGCGAATCGCCCTTGGCGCCAGGCTCAGGCAGTGCGAGTCCGTAACCACCCTGGGACTTTACCCCAATTTTTCCGACTATTCTCCCCGACAGGCCCGGCTGATCAAAAACGCCGACAAGATTTACTACCCCACGGCCTTTTATGCCGATCTGTTCAATGCCATGGGAAAAAAAACCTTTCCAAGCTTTCACACCTACAAGTTTGCCCAGGACAAGATCAAGCAGACGGCAATGTTCAACCTGCTGAACATTCCCCACCCGGAAACAAGGATCTTCTACGGCAAAAAACAGAAGGCAGCCATACTTGACCACTTTAGTTTTCCCTTTATTGCAAAAGAGGCCAGGGGCTCGTCCATGGGAAGGGGGATCTACCTCATTGAAACCGAAGTCCAGCTGCAAACTTACCTGGACAAACATCAACCTGCCTATATCCAGGAGTACCTCCCTGTACAGCAGGACATGCGAATCATCATCATCGGAAAAGAACCGGTCCTATCCTATTGGCGAACAGCCCCGGTGAATGACTTTCGAACCAATATCTCCCAGGGAGGAGAGATCTCCTTCGCCCCTGTTCCAGACCAGGCCGTCAACCTTGCCCTGGAAACGGCAGAAAAATGTTGCTGGGATGATGTGGGGCTGGATATCATGGCGTACAGGGGAAAATATATAGTCCTGGAAGCCAATATGAAGTACGGCACAAAGGGGTTTAAAAAAGCCGGTATCGATTATAAAAAATTCCTGGAAAGCCTCCTGCTTGCCGGAAAAATTTAGGTTCACGCTTCACATGACCGGCATGGCCGGCCCATGGTCATCGAACCGGCCACAACAAAAGAAAAATACTGACGACTTTCATATAAAAATGGTGGTAAAAATGAGAATTGCTGGAGATTTCAAAAAAATATTGTGTAATTAATATTCTATTGTTATGATCATTTTTTTCTGAGCAGCCAGTCTGCTTGTTCAGGTCACTTTATCGGGATTTAAACAGATGGAGACAGCAAATATGACTGAAATCAACGCATTGGATATTTTTACCAGAGAAACTCTTGACGACATTTTTCCCCATACCAGGTGTGACAGTTTTTTTGAAGCCCTTTACGGCGATGCATCCGAAGGGGCCTATGATATCAGCCTTGAATTCAGCAGAATGGAAAAAGAGACCCTTGTATTTGAATTCCATCTGAAACAGCGACCGGGAAAATGCCTTTCATGCAGCATCACCTACGGACTTCCAGAGGTGTTCTCCCGTCACCCGGTTATTGATCTCCAAGGCATTGCCGAAAAGGTCAACACCCTTTTAGGGGAATCAGCCTCCTGCAAAGGATGGGAAATGGGCGTTACAAAAAAAATAAACAACCACCTCTATGTGGTCCCCCTTTTTTTCCAGCTGAAATGAAAAACAACAGAGCCATACTTGTTTCTTCTTCCCATTCCGAGGCCCAAAAACAGACCTTTTCGGGTAACACCACCCGATGATTTCCTACGCTTACATCGACTCTCCCCTGGGGCCCCTGCTGGCAGCAAAAGAGAACAGCCGGCTGACACAGCTGCGATTTCCTGTCAAGGGAAACCCTGCAGAGCCATCACTGTCATGGACCTGCCGCCCCTCTATGTTTGAGCATGAAACCAGGGAAATTTCAGCCTATTTTTCAAAAAAACTGACTGGCTTTTCCATCCCCCTGGCACCGATGGGAACCGATTTCCAGCAGAGCGTATGGCACGCCATGCGCGACATTCCCTTTGGAGCAACGGCGTCATACAAGGAGATCGCAGAAGCGATTCATAATCCCCGGGCCTGCAGGGCCGTTGGAAGGGCGGCCGGGGCAAACCCCCTGCCCATTGTCATTCCCTGCCACCGGGTAATTGGCAGCAACGGAACCCTCACCGGTTTTGGCAGCGGCCTTGCAATAAAGCAGCAGCTGCTCCAGCTTGAAGCAACAGCCCTGTAATCCCCAAAGCATATAATATGGCCGTTCGCCTTACAGACGTTCATCCTCCTCCCACTCTTTTAAATAATCATCCACAAAAGCATGATCGCCTCTATTCCGGGCCGGCTCCGGCTGAAACAGGCAGTACCCCATGCCGTTGATATCCTGGGCAAGGGATTGAAAAAAAGCCTCTTCAATATCCTCTTTTTTTTCTGAACGGGCCATGGACAAAACAGCATCGGTAAGATACCCCTTGGGGGTGAACGAGCTGCACAGCGCCGGCTCCCACTCTTCGGGAAAGTTGTTGATCCGCCAGGGAACCAGCATGTCAGGCTTCAGGACGTCTGTTTTTTTTTTGTTGAACGGAGCCTGGACAAGTTTAATTTTTCTGGTTTTCCACTGCATGAGCTCCTTTAAGAGCGCTGTTATATCACTGGCAAACAGCCACTCTTCAGGCTCGAGGAGAACCGGAGGAAACTCTCTGCTGGTCAGGGCGTACCGAAACGGTCCCCTCTCCTTCCAGAATTCTCTGAAATCAGCGGATGCGGGTAAAATCTTTCTGACAACACCTTGTTCCATGCTTCCTGTTCCTTTCTTCTTGCTCACTCTTACTCAAACAAATGCCGAAGGCTGACATTGAATAAACGCATGACCCCGTCGGCACACCGGCATTTCCACACCATGTGCCAAATTGTATCAGAAACAGAGCTTTTTTGCCACAGCAATTCCCATTGCTGCTTATGACACAAAAAAATATTTCCTTGACCCGGAGCAGCAATTCTGTTAACCATATTCTTCTATCCGGTTAACCAATGCACGGAAGGGTCGGATCTTACCCCTTGCTCCTTTTTTGTATGAAGGGTAACAGCAATACAGAGAATCATCAACAGGAGGCGGCAATTCCTCCCCTGAGCTGAAACTCGATGATCCAGTTTTTTATGAGATAACCGATTAAGAGCTCTCAACGGTTGCTCTGTCAGAAACATTGAGAACCAGAGGTTTCTTGCCGATTTTTTATGAAAGAAGCGATACTGAAAATCCTCGCCGCCAGGGAGGGCAGAACCGTTTCCGGTGTTGACATCAGCAGCCAGGTCGGTATTTCCAGGGTGGCCGTATGGAAACATCTCAAGGGGTTGAAAGAAGAAGGGTATGCCATCACCGCCTCTTCAAAGGGATACCGACTCGAAGAGGGGGATGATCTCCTCCTGCCGTTCTGTTTTGAAAACCGGAAACAGGGAATCCACTTCTTTCCATCCCTCCCCTCCACCATGGACCGGGCCAGGCAGGTGGCCAAGCAGGGAAAGGGAAGCAGTCATCTCAATGTTGTCATTGCCGGAGAACAGACCGAGGGAAGGGGTCGTCTCCACAGGGAATGGGTCTCTTCCTCCGGGGGGTTGTGGTTCACCATGATCCTGAAACCGGATCTCCCCCCGGCCCTGTCATTCAAGGTCAACTTTGCCGCCTCCCTCTGCCTTGCCAGAACCGTCCAGACCCTGTTTAACATCAACGCCAGGGTAAAATGGCCCAATGACATCCTGGTGGACGGAAAAAAATTAGCCGGACTCTTGTCGGAGATGGAGACAAAGGGGGACATGATCTCTTTTGTTAACATCGGGGTGGGACTGAATGTCAACAATTTTCCGGGAAAAGAAAACGTCGACGCCGTCTCCCTCCGGGAGATACTGGGCAGAAAAGTGATGCGAAAAGAGCTCCTCTCATCATTTCTGGATAGCTTTGAGTCCAAGCTCTCCACCATCAACACCGAGGATATCATCGGGCAGTGGAAAAAGTACACGGCAACCATTGGAACCCGGGTCAGAATCGAGACCCTCACCGACATTTCCCACGGCCTGGCAACGGATGTGGATGACACCGGATGCCTTGTGCTCCAGGAGGACAATGGAAACCGAAAAAAGGTGATCTACGGGGATTGCTTTCATCAATAAACGAGAATCAAGGTCTCACACACAAAAGGATCCTAGAAAAAATGGACAATTCGAATCAATTAAAAATGACAGTGTACGCATCCCTCTTCGCCGCATTGATTGCAGCAGGGGCTTTCATGGCAATTCCCATCGGGCCCGTTCCCATTGTACTGCAGAACATGTTTGTCCTTCTCGCCGGAATCATCCTGGGACCCAGGTGGGGGCTGGCATCCGTCGGCGTCTACCTCTTGATGGGAGCCCTGGGTTTCCCGGTTTTTGCCGGGGGCGCCGGGGGACTTGGCCGGCTGTTCGGACCAACCGGTGGGTATCTTCTCTCCTATCTTCCGGCGGTTTTCATCACAGGAGTGGTGTCCCAGACCCTGGGGAAAAAGACTCACTGGGATATCCTTGCCATGGCAGCCGGCTCCATGATGATTTATGCCATGGGGGTTCCCTGGTTGAAAATGGTTACCGGCATGGCATGGGGCAAGGCCGTTGCTGTGGGAATGTACCCCTTTATCATCGGAGATCTGCTGAAAATAACCGCAGGGGCGTTTTCGGCAGGAATCATCAGGCCGGTGATCCACACCCCAGCCCTGGGAAAAATAACCACTGAATAGGACCAAACACACCGGAGAACATTCCATGGGCAACCCCATCATCGAGATAAACCATCTAACCCACACTTACCCTGGAAGCAGGGCCGGCATTTTCCATGTCAATCTCACCGTTTCCAGGGGGGAATTCATCATTCTGGCGGGCAAGAACGGTTCGGGCAAAACAACCCTGCTGCGCCACCTGAACGCCCTCTTGTCACCGGACTCGGGGGAGGTGCTTGTCCATGGAAACGATGCCGCAAAAAAACCAACCCTTGCCCGGCGAACCACCGGCATGGTGTTCCAGGATGCCGACACCCAGATTGTCGGAGAGACGGTGTATGACGATATCGCCTTCGGGCCTGAAAACCTCGGCCTGCCAAGGAGTGACATCCACCGGAGGGTAAGTGCTGCCCTGGAAACACTGGGACTGGCTGGTCTGAAAGAGAGGACCCCCGCCACCCTCTCCGGGGGGGAAAAACGCAGGCTTGCCATTGCAGGGGTGATCGCCATGGATCCTGAAATCATTGTCCTGGATGAACCCTTTTCCAACCTCGACTACCCCGGTGTTCTGGATCTTCTGGCCTGCATCGAGGCCCTGCAGAGGGATGGACAGACCATCATCATGGCCATCCACGACATTGAAAAGGTGATCGGCCTTGCCACCAGGATGATCATCATGGACCAGGGCAGGATTGCCCACGATGACAAACCGGAAAACCTGACGGAAACGGTGGCGGCCTTTGGGGTCAGAAAGCCGGAACAGAGGAGCCTGGTCCAATGGGAGTAACCCCCTTTGCATACACCCCGTCCACCACGTCTATCCAGAGAGCCGATGCCAGGTGCAAGCTTTTCTGCCTCTCTGTTTTGAGCATCGCCACCTTGAGTGCCGGGTTTATCCCCCTGGCGGTTTTAATCGCCCTGCTCTTCGGTCTGCTGACTCTGGAACAGAAAAGCCCCGGCAGGGTGCTCCTGGAGCTGAAATACTTCTGCCTGCTCCTCTTTTTTGTATTGGCGGCAAGGGCCCTGACAACCCCGGGGGATCCGGTGGTGGTTTTTCTCAACACCGATGTGACCAGGCAGGGACTCCTGGACGGAACCCTGATCTGCCTGCGATTCTTTGCCGTCATGCTTTTGGGAATGCTCTTTACCTGCACCACCAGGCCTTCCCTGGTAAAGGGTGCTGTGGAGTGGTTTTTAAGACCCGTCCCACTGATCCCCGAAAAGAGGGCCGCTGTGATGATCACCCTGTTTCTGCGATTTCTGCCCCTTGTTTTGAAACAGGCCCATGAGATCAGACAGGCCCAGCAGGCCAGGTGCTCAGACCTGAAGAAAAACCCCGTGACACGAGCGGTAAACCTTGCCGTTCCACTCCTGAAAAAGACATTCACCGCCGCCGACCGTCTTGCCATAGCCATGGCATCACGCTCCTACTCGGAACAGCGGACAGACCCGGAGTTCTCCCGGTCGGGCCAGGAGAAAAAGATCTGTTGTACCGCCCTCTTTCTGGCCGGTCTCCTGGTGGTTATGTGATTCCCCCATTGATAAGACAGCACGGCCTTGGCCATAACCTCGGCCAAATCAAACAGGGTCATCAGTCGCCGTTAATAGGGCCGGCAGGAATCGTAATGATGAATTCGGTTCCCTGGCCGGGTGTTGATTCCACGGCCAAAGTGCCCTTGTGGTTTTCCGTAACAATAAAATAGGAAACCGAAAGCCCAAGTCCGGTGCCGACGCCGATCTCCTTTGTGGTGAAAAACGGCTCAAAAATCCTTTTTCTGGTGGGTTCATCCATCCCAGGTCCGTTGTCCCGGATGGAGACAACGACTGTTTCACCCGTGGATGAGACACCAAGGGTAAACCTTGGCGGGGCAGCCCGATGGGTCTGTTCGGCCATGGCCTCGGACCCGTTTTTCAAAATATTAAAAAAAACCTGCTGAAGCATGCCCGGATTACACCTGATCCGGGAATCCCTTCCATCGTACACCCGGACAATCTCTATTGCCCTGAAATCAAAACGTTTCTTGAGATCGTAGTCGTTTTCAGCCAGCTCAACGGTTTTGTCCAGCAGCTGTTCCACACGACACTCCGAGGCTGCAAGATCCTCTTTTCTGCTGAAGCTGAGCATGTTGTCAACGATCTGGGCAGCACGCCTGCCCGCGCCCATGGTGCTTTCCACCAGGGAGAAGATCGATCGCAGCTCCATGTATTCCGTGATCTGTTCAAGGCTGATGCCAATGGTTTCTGCGGCTTCCCGGTTTTTTGGCAGATCCGATTTGAGGCGGTTCTGTATCACCTGGATGTTCTGGAGGATACCGGCCAGAGGATTGTTGATCTCGTGGGCCATGCCTGCGGCAAGGCCGCCCACAGAGAGCATCTTTTCCGACTGGATCATCATCTCTTCGATGCGCACCCGTTCTGTGACATCATCCATGCGGATGACGGCACCGTCCATCTCCCGGAGGGGATAGACAATGATGTCCTGGTACTGTTTTTCTCCAATTTCCCCGGTGAGCTTCCTGGTGATCTTGGCCACCTGGTGGTTCTCAACAGCGGCTCTTATCCTGTCCGCCTCATCGGCAAGGTAGGGGAAAAAACAGACAAAATCCTGAGACACAGCCTGGTTTGACGGCACCGCTGTTCTCTGTTCCGCCTGGAGGTTCCACTGGGTTACCTTCAACTGCTCGTCCACCCCAACGAGCACCGAAGGCATGGAGTCTATCATGCTGGTCAGATAAGCCTTGAGGTACTTCAGCTCCCTCTCCCCCTGCCGTCGCTGATCGATCTCCTTTTCAAGCTCTCCGGTCCTTTGTTTGACAATTTTCTCAAGACCGGCGCGGTGATCTTCAAGCTCTTTTTCCGTTTGCCTTCGCATTGCCACCTCCCTGCTCAGATCGCCAAGGCTCTTTTTCAACCGGACAATCATCAGGTTAAAGGCATTGGCAAGCACACCAATCTCATCGTCCTGGTCTCCCCCCTGAATCTTAACGTCCCAATTCCCCTCGTTTACCCGGTCCATGAGGGCCACCATATGGTTCAACCGAAGGTAGATCACATGGTGAAACACAAAGCCCACGGCACAAATCACCAGGAGCAGAAGGACAATGGATATGAGAATGTTGTAAAAACCGATCCGACTCAGCGGGGCAAAGGCCTCATCCAGGGACTGGGTGATGACAAAACGCCACGGCTTGACCTCCATGGTCTTAAAGGCGGAAAGGGTTGCGATGCCGTCGTCCAGGTGTTTTATCAAACCGTTTTTACGGTTCTGCATCGCTTTTCCAAGGGGGGATGATCCAATATCAACCGATTTGACATTTTTTCGTGAAAGGGCCATCACACTGCCCTTTTCATCGGCAATAAAGGCGTACCCGTGAAGGCCCAGCTTGAAATTGTCCACAAAAAGGGCGGTGAAGGCCGAAAATTTCACAGCACCCGCCAGCACACCAACCACCCTGCTGTTCTGTTTAACAGGTGCTGAAACGACAAATACCTTTTTTCCGGAATCCCTGCTGACAATGACATTGGAAACGGCCGTCTCACCCTTAAGAGATGTTTTGAAGTACTCCCTGTCGGCAATATTGAAACCGATGGTTTCCCCGTGGGATCCAGACACAAGGCGGCCGGACCGGTCGGCCAGAAAGAGCGTGTCAAAATAGGCATACCCCGTTTCCAGGCCTGACAGCACCGTTGAGGCGCCTTTTGCAGCACTCTTTCCGTAATACCCCGTTTCGACCAGGGCCTCGGAAAAGACCGTTTGAAGACCCCAGGTGAAAAAATCGATTTTTCGCTGGTCAAGCCAGTTGTCCATGAGCTTGACGGTGAGTTTGACCTCTCGGTTCAGCACAGAGGCTATCTCGTCTTTCACGGTCTTTGTTGAACTGATATACGAATAAAACCAGGCCGATCCCATGCCTGCTGCAATAAAAAGCACCACCGGCAGAAGAATTTTTTCCCTAAGTCCGAACTTCATGGGCTACTTGACAACCTCCCCTGCCCTGGAGATGATCCGCCAGGGAATATCCTTGATACCGAGTTTTTCAGCGGTTTTGAGATTCAGCATGATGCGCCCCCTTGTGGTGGGTTGTACCGTGAAATCAGACACACTGGCACCGTTGAGTATCTGGTTTGCAATCTTCCCTGCGGCAAACCCCTGCTCCCTCATGGAGACAGCGACCCCGCACAGAATACCGGCCTTTGCAGCGGTATCAAAGAAACCGGTCATGGGCAGGGTGCTGTGTTCCAGCATGAAATCCATCAGCTCTTTTTCCGGCACATGGGTTTTATCCCCGTTTCCCCTCTCAATGGTGCGGATCACATAAATACCGAAGGCATCGGCCCTGGTCTGGTACCTGGTAATCACCGCCTTCCACTGGGCAAAGGTGCGGGGCTGTTCATAGGCAATCACCTCAACGGGCAGATCAAGGCCCTTTGCATACTGGCAGAACTGATCGGTTGTGGGAGACTTGTCAGCGATCATTACCATTTTTTCAACACCAGGAACAATCTTCTGAAGAAAGGTGATGCTCTCCAGGATATTGGGCCGTTCGATAACCCCCGTGACATTTTCAGCAGGAAACCCGTATTTTTCAGGCTTTGCGTTCACACCGCCAAAAACAAACACAGGGGCTCCTTTTTTTCCGGCATGCTTCCTGGCAAAATAGTCCTGGGCATTGTCATCCATTGTGATGACAATATCCGGCTGAAAGGAGTTCATGAGACGCTCCGCCATCCTGCCGGCCTCTCTTTTCCATTGAACCGAATTTTTCCGCTTGGTGTCCATGTGAAAGAATTCAATCAGGGTATTGCTCTTTTCAAGGGCTTTTCGGATTCCCATGGTCATCTCCACCACATGTTCCTTCTGGGTCTCATGGTAACTGTGAACCACCAGAACCTTTTTGGGACTGCTGGTCTCTGCTGTGGTTCCAGAACAGGGCACCCCTAAAGCGAACAAAAAGACCAAAACAAGCGAACAGGTTGAATAGATTCTGCTGTTTTTCATGGCATCTCCTTATCAGGTGAAAAAGAGGAACGTGATCATACATCGGCCCAATCCCCCGGTTCTTGGCGCAACGGAGGCGAAGAGGCAGAACCGGTGGTTTTGCGCCTATCCCGGCAGCTTTACAGAGGACTTGATCACAGTTGGCAGGCCTGCCCCCACCCCGTTCTCAAAACG
>DATFJZ010000023.1:0-4876 GCA_035268945.1 Desulfobacteraceae bacterium
AAGAGACAAGGCCTATATGTCGTTGAAGGATGGTGGTCCCAATGATGACGACGGCATGGCCGACGGAATCATTTCCGATCCGTTGGCCTTTGGCTCAGCACCCTCCGGGAGTTCCACCGGTGGAGATTCCGGCGGAGGGGGAGGAGGGGGATGTTTTTTCTCCATCATCAAGGAGCGCTTCTGAAATTGTATCTGCAGCGCTCTTCACTGAGGGGGATTGGCAATGAAGGATAAAAAAACGAGAAAAGCAGTGGCCCTGGGGTATGACGTCAAAAAGGCAGCAGCCCCAAAGGTGGTGGCCAAGGGAGAGGGAAATATTGCCCGCAGGATCATCGAACTTGCCGAAGAGCACGACATCCCCGTAAAGGACGATCCTGACCTCATTGAAGTTCTGTCAAAACTGGATATTGACGAGGAGATCCCCCCGGAGATCTATGTGGCCGTTGCCGAACTGCTGGCCTTTGTTTACTCTGTGAACTCCAAAAAAGACCGGTAAACAGCAAGCCCTCCCCATGCTTTTTTGGCAAAACAGCCAGGTGAAAAATCCCAAAGGGAACGCCTGCTCCCACCCCCGTATTGCGTGGCAACACTCAAGAATGGCTGGTAGGTGACGGCACTTTTTTCCGGGCCGTTGTCAAAAAAACCGCTGCCAGCCGTTGGATATCCGCCAGCCCCACGGGGGCCGGGCCTAATTGTTCGTCTGGTGCCGCTGTTTTTTGGGCGAACGTTCATCTTCCATATTCTTCCCAGGAAAGCCAGAACCCTGATTTTACAGGGTTCTGGCATCATCCGCCCGGCCCGACCCCCATGCTTTCCAAACGATCATGGCATTCATATTGCATTGAATGCATTCAGGAAGCATCGAAATAAGCCGCAACACGCAATGGTCAGGATGGTTGTCCCCATTGCTAAGTAAACCATCGGAAAAGAGGACAGGATATGATTCTTGAGATGACAAGGCCCGTCCAGGGCGGTCTGAGGCAGGAGAGAAAACTCGAGGTGACCTCGAATCACCTTGCCAATGTGGACACTGCCGGATTTAAAAAAGATGTTGTCAGTTTTGACAAGCTCTTCAAGGCAGAGATGAACACCGACTTGACCCAGGGAGATATCAAACGAACCGGCAACGTGTTGGATTTTGCCCTGGGGGACGAAGGGTTTTTCAAGATCGATACCCCGGCCGGTGTCCGGTATTCGAGAAACGGCAGTTTTACCCTGGACAGCAACGGCGTGCTGGTCAACCAGAACGGCGATCCTGTTCTGGGCCAGGCAGGGGGCATGACCATTGACGGTGAAAACGTTGAGGTGAACCGCCAGGGCCAGGTGTTTGTGGACGGGGAATTGATCGATACCCTGGATGTGGTTACCTTTGACAATCTGGAGCTCCTGGAAAAACAGGGCCACGGCAATTTTATCTACCGAGGGGACGCTGAAGACGAGACGGCGCCGGAAAACGTTCTGGTGAAGCAGAGGGCCCTGGAGGGGTCCAATGTGAAAACAGTGGACGAGATGGTCAATATGATCGATCACAACAGGATGTACGAGGTGTTCCAGAGGATGGTTCGCACCTTTGATGAGGTGGACGGCAAAGCCATCAATGATGTTGGAAAACTGCAATAGGGATTTTTTGGAGGTAAACGATGATCAGAGCTCTTTGGACGGCGGCAACGGGGATGAATGCCCAGCAGATGCAGACCGATGTTGTGGCCAATAACCTTGCCAATTCCAGCACAACCGGATTTAAAAAATCCAGGGCCAATTTTGAGGACCTCATGTATCAGACCATGCTGGTGGCAGGGGCCACAACCCCCGGCGGAGGCCAGGTCCCCACTGGGATCCAGGTGGGCATGGGGGTGAAGCCGGCAGGGGTGCAGAAGCTCTTCACCCAGGGGGATTACGTCCAGACGGGCAACGACCTTGACATGTCCATCCAGGGAGACGGGTTTTTCAGGGTGCTCCACGGGGATGAGGAGCTGTACACCCGGGCGGGTAATTTTACCCTGGACAGTGAGGGGTTTATCACAACCCCCAGCGGGGACAGGCTCCAGCCCGAGATCGCCCTTCCTCCGGAAACCACCCTGGTGACCCTCCAGGACAACGGCACCATGACCGTTCACGGGGCGGATGAGCAGATCCTCGCAACGGAACAGATCAATGTGAACACCTTTGTCAACGATGCCGGCCTTTTTGCCGTGGGCAACAACCTGTTCCGACCCACGGAAGGGTCCGGGGCACCAACGGAGATGGTTCCCGGAGAAGACGGGGCCGGCACGGTGATCAACAACAACCTTGAGATGTCCAATGTCAGCGTTGTCGAGGAGATGGTTGCCATGATCGTTGGGCAGCGGGCCTATGAGGCCAATTCAAAGTCCATACAGACGGCGGACACCATGCTTGGCACTGCCAATGGCATCAAGCGTTAAACCTTGTGGGGGGTGGGGCATGAAAATATCTGCTTTAACGGCGGCTGTGGCAATCCTCTTTTCTATGTTCTGCAGTTCTGCAGCAGCGGCGGCGGAAAACAGTGACGAACCGGTCCAGGAAGGTGAGCTGCCGAGAATAGACGTACACCCATCGGCTGAGGTAAACGCCAGAAAGATCTTTCTCAAGGATCTGGCCGATATCAGGGCGCCGGATTTCCTCAGGCAGAAAATTGAGACGCTTGACATGGGCTTTTCCCCCAAATTCGGGGAGGTGAAAAGCCTTGACAGGAACAGGATTCGCTCCAGGATACGATCCCATCGGGCCATGCCCGAAAAGTTTGTGCTGGTGGTGCCGGAAAAAGTGTATGTCAAGCGGGCCAGTCAGGAAATCCCAACCCAGCGGTTTCGTTCGATTTACATGGATTATCTCCGGGAACGGGTCAAGGGACGAGAGTTCCGGGTCAGGGATTTTGATGTGCGAAATGCCGGGCTTTATAAAAAGGGCAAGGTGTCGCTTTTCCTCGTTTCCAACAACACCAGGGACATCACAGGACGGCTGACCCTGTACGTCAATGTCAGCATCGACGGTGAAAAACAGGACAGGGTTTCGGTGTCAGGGATGGTGGATCTCTTTGACCAGGTGGTTTTTGCCTCAAAATCCTTGAAAAGGGGGCGTGTCATTTCTGCTTCGGATGTTTACGTTGAAAGGGCCAATATTGCCAATCTCCACGGCCGGTATCTCTTCTGCCGGGAGGATGTCCTTGGCATGGCGTTACGGCGGAGTGTACGCCAGGGCAGGCATCTGACCCGCAGAATGGTTGAAGAACCGCCCCTGGTCCACAGGGGAGAGATGGTGACACTTGCGGCATCAACGGGGAATCTGAGTATTGTCACCTCGGGTATTGCCAGAAGAGACGGCCGGTTGAACGAGCAGGTGCCTGTTAAAAACGTTCAGTCCGGCAGGATCGTGCACTGTGTGGTAACCGGGGAATCAAAGGTGGAAGGTCTTTAGGGAACTTCTAAAAAATAATCCACGCATCCTGCTTGCCATTTTGTCCGTCTTCTACGTTGTGACAACCGGCACATAGCTCACTATGCTCCGGTTGTCACGCCTTGAATACGAACAAAATGCCTACACGATATGTGTAGATTATTTTCTTTCAGTTCCCTAACAGCTGGGCCTGGGTATAACGGGTTCACGAACCGTCAATTTGGGCCGAAGTTATGATCACGCCTTAACAGCAGGAGGGGAGATGGTACGCATTGGAATTGCTTTTACGGGATTGGCCCTGATGGTTTTTTTGTCCGGGTGCGCCGTTGTCGAAGAAAAAGACCCCAGGGCGGTTCTGCCCCAGGGGATGTCAGACCAGCCGGCACTGCAGCCGCAATACGCAGCCCTTCCTCCGGCGGAAGGTTCTCTGTGGACCGAAGCCAGCGATCCTCTGTTTGAGGACACCAAGGCAAGAACCCCTGGCGATACCCTGGTGGTGGATATTGTTGAGAATTCTTCCTCCAGCATGGATGTGAACACGGAGACCAGCAGGGATTCCAGCATGGATATCGGGGTGCCCAATTTTTTCGGCCAGATGCGGCAGTTTGAAGCCCTGCCCAATCCCACCAGCAAGGGGATGTTGGCAGACAAGCTGGTGGGTACCCGGTACCAGAACGATTTCAAGGGGGAGGCCACCAGTGACCGTACCGGCCAGGTGACCGCCTCGATTTCGGCCAGGATCACCGAGGTGCTTCCCAACGGCAACCTGGCCGTTTTTGGCAAACGGGCCATGAAGGTGAACAGTGAGGTGCAGTATATTGTGGTGTCCGGCATTGTCCGGCCCCAGGATATCACCTCGGATAACCGGGTAAAATCGACCTATCTCGCCGATGCCACCATCGAGTATTTCGGCAGGGGTGCCCTGGCAGACAAGCAGAAACCCGGCTGGGGGACACGGGTGTTTGACAATCTCTGGCCCTTTTAAAAAAATGAAGGTGCTGTCATGGTGAAATCGAATGAAAGCAAGTGTGTCATGGAAAACGTAAAAATCGCCCATTCTCTGTTGCAATGGCTGTCACGGCGTGCTGTCCTTTTTACGATCCTCTGTCTGGTGCTGGCTGCTGCCGATGCAGCCCTGGGAGCCAGGATCAAGGATCTTGCCGCCATAAAGGGAATCAGGAGCAATCAGCTGACAGGGTATGGGCTGATTGTGGGGCTTGACGGCACAGGGGACAAGGCCGGTGCCGATTTTACCACCCAGGCCCTGGCCAACATGATGGAGAGAATGGGTATCCATGTGGACAAAAACCAGCTCAATGTCAGTAATGTGGCAGCCGTGATGCTGACGGCCAATATTCCGCCCTTTTCACGCATCGGCAACAGGATCGATGTCATGGCCTCCTCCATCGGTGATGCCAAGAGCCTCAAGGGTGGAACCCTTTTGCTGACCCCTTTGAAGGGA
>DATFJZ010000024.1:0-2433 GCA_035268945.1 Desulfobacteraceae bacterium
CGGTTCGGGGTTTTGCCCGTAGCGGTTTTGAGCGGCAGCTGTGAGCACGGATGCTCAAGACAGCTGCCGCTCACCTCGGAGCAGCCCATGGACGGGCTGTGAGACTCGAAGAGGAGCCTTGGCTCCATGAGCGTAGGGCAACATCCCGAATCGGCTGCCGGCGCACCACGACTTTCATATAAATAAAGACAGGATTTAAATGATGTTTACCCGATTTTTCTTTCTATTTTTCTTCAAGGCTGACTTTCGATTTACAAGGTCTGTCCATGGAAGGATTGTACACTGAAAAATCAGAACATAATCCAACAGCAGAAACCATGGGCGGACTTGACGGGAACCCCATGGTTTTTCTGTTTTAAGGCTTTGGGTTTTTCTCTTTAAGCCCTTGTCCATGCCGGTTTTACAAAAATGCGCAGAAAACTTTCAAGGAGAACAACTCATGCCCATCTACAACATGGATTTCGAAACAATGCCAAGGGAGGCGTTGAGCGCCATCCAGCTCAACCGTCTCAAGTCGACCCTGGAACGGGTCTACGCCACCGTCCCCTTCTACAGGGAGAGCTTTGACAAGGCCGGGATCTCCCCTTCGGAGATCAAGTCCCTTGACGATCTTAAACGCATCCCCTTTACCACCAAGCAGGATCTCAGGGACAACTACCCCTACGGGATGTTTGCCGTTCCCATGGAAAATGTGGTGCGCATCCACGCCTCCTCGGGAACCACAGGCACCCCCACCGTTGTGGGATACACCAGGAGGGACATCGACACCTGGGCAAGGCTCATGGCCAGAAGCCTCTCCGCCGGCGGGGCCACCAGCCGGGACATCCTCCACAACGCCTACGGGTACGGCTTGTTTACCGGAGGCCTCGGGGTCCACTACGGGGCGGAAAAACTGGGAGCTTCGGTGATCCCCGTCTCCGGGGGAAACACCAACCGCCAGATCATCATCATGAAGGATTTCAAGCCCACCATCCTCACCGGAACCCCCTCGTACATTCTCCACCTGGCCGAAGTTGCCGAGGAGATGGGGGTCTCGTTCAAGGATCTCAACTTCAAGGCGGGCATCTTCGGCGCCGAACCCTGGTCCGAGGACATGAGAATTGAGCTGGAAGAAAAACTCAACCTCAAGGCCATCGACATCTACGGCCTCAGCGAGATCATGGGGCCGGGGGTTTCCATCGAGTGCCACGAGGCCCAGAAGGGACTGCACATCTTTGAAGACCACTTCATCCCCGAGATCATCGATCCTGACACGGGAGAGCCCCTTCCCTACGGGGAACCCGGCGAGCTGGTCTTCACCTCCATCACCAAGGAGGCCTTCCCCATTATCCGGTACCGTACCCGGGACATCACCACCCTGAACCCGGAGCCCTGCATCTGCGGCAGAACCCACGTGCGCATGAACAAGGTCTCCGGTCGCACCGACGACATGCTGATCATCCGGGGGGTCAATGTCTTCCCCTCCCAGATCGAATCCATCCTCATGAAGAGCAGCGAAGTGCAGCCCCATTACCAGCTTGTGGTTGACAGGGCTGATAATCTTGATACACTGACGGTCAAGGTGGAAGTAAGGGGAGAATTTTTCTCCGACGAGATCAAGACCCTCCAGAACAGAGAGGCAAAAATTGCCAAGAATATCAAAGAATACCTCGGGGTGTCTGCCAGGATAAAGCTAGTGGAACCCAAGGCCATTGAACGAAGCCAGGGCAAAGCTGTCAGGGTCATTGACAATCGAAAAAAATAACGGCTTCTATACTGGTTGGTTTTCCCTTCCCGTTTTCAAGATCTTGCGGCAGAAGTGCTGCAACAACGGTCAGGCCGGATAAACCCATGGAAAGCCAGCATGAGCCATAAACAAAGCCCAGTGAATAGTATCGCAACGTCCATAGATGTCCATAGATAATAAGGAGGTATCAACGATGAGACTGGAACAGATATCCATATTTTTAGAAAACAAGGAAGGAAGGCTTGCTGAAGTGACGGCGATCCTGAGAAACGCCGATGTCAATATAAGGGCCCTCTCCCTTGCCGACACAACGGATTTCGGTGTTTTGCGGATCATTGTCAACAATGTGCAAAAAGCCGAAGATGCCTTGAGAAAAGAAGGCTTTACCGTTGGAAAAACCAATGTGCTTGCCGTCAAGGTTGACGACGCTCCAGGCGGGCTGAACAATGTGCTGGATCCGTTAACCAACCAGGGCATCAACGTCGAGTACATGTACGCCTTTGCCAATGCCAAGAGCGACAACGCCATCATGATCTTCCGGTTTGACGACCTTGACAAGGCCATCGCCATCCTGGAGGAGCAGTCCATCACCGTGCTCAGGGCCGAAGAGGTGTACAACCTGTAATGCATTAAGGGTCAAATTTTTGCAGCCGCTGTCATTCAGGGCAGCGGCAAATTCGTCACATCACTCTTTACCTGAATTGAAT
>DATFJZ010000025.1:0-9594 GCA_035268945.1 Desulfobacteraceae bacterium
CCGCCAACGTCTGACTTGTGGAGGATCTGCTCGGAAACGATTTTCATCACAACGGGAAATCCCATGTCAGAGGCGATTTTTTTGGCAGAAGCCGCGTCTTTGGCAAGTTTTGTGGGCAGGACATCAAACCCGTAGCATTCCAGCAGACCCAGGCCGTCGAGTTCCCCAAGCTGGGTTTTGCCCTTGTCCAGGCACTCCTGGACGATGGCGGTGGCCCTGTCCGTGTCGTGTTTCAGGGTGAACTCGGCCAGCTGCTGGCGGTTAAGCCAGCTGGAGTAGCGGTACAGCACACCAAAGGCCCGGGTGGCATTTTCCGGGAAACGGAACACCGGATATCCGTTTTTCTGGAGGTACTGAACCCCCTTGGAAACGTCCACAACTCCCATGAAGCAGAAGAGGATCGGTTTGTGGGATGTCTTGGCCACCTTGGCAACGGCCTCTGCCGTGGCAAGGGCGTTGGTCATGGACTGGGGGGTGAGTATCACCACGGCGCCGTCGACTCCTTCGTCCCGGATGACGGCCCTGAGGGCGTGTTCATAGCGCTCCTGGGCGGCATCTCCGATGATGTCAACCGGGTTGTGCAGGTTTGCCGTGGCAGGCAGATAGCTTGCCAGGGTTTCGATGGTTTCCTCGTTGAGTTCTGCCAGCTGCAGGCCGGAAGAGACCGTGGTGTCCGTGGCAACGATGCCGGGTCCGCCGGCATTGGTGACAATGGCAACCCGGTTGCCTGCGGGGAGTTTCCGGGTGATTTTGCCAAGGTGACTCTCCTGTTTGTAGGTAAAGACGCCGGCAAAATCGAACAGATCGTTGATGGAATCCACCCGGATGATGCCGGTCTGCTTGAAAATTGCGTCATAGACCCCTTCGGATCCGGCCAGGGAACCGGTATGGGAGGAAGCGGCCTGGGCACCGGCAGCGGTCCGGCCGGATTTGATGGCAAGGATCGGGGTCCGTGTCGGGCCAGAGGTGATCTCTTTGACGGTTTCAATGAATTCGGGGCCCCGGCGCAGTTCCTCGATGTACATGATGATTACCTTGGTGTCCGGGTCCTGGTGGAGATACTTGAGCAGATCCAGTTCATCAACATCGGCCTTGTTGCCAATGGAGATAAATTTTGAAAATCCGAACTGTCGGTCTGCTGCTACATCCAGAACAGAGGTGCATAGAGCGCCGCTCTGGGAAATAAAGGAAATGTTTCCAACTTCCGGCATTCGGGTTGAAAAGCTGGCGTTGAGTCGTGTTGAAGAAACCGGGTTGATCACTCCGAGGCAGTTGGGGCCGATGAGTCTGACCCCTGCTTTGCGGCAGACATCGACAATTTCGTTTTCCACGGCCAGCCCTTCGGGACCCACCTCCCGGAAACCGGCAGAGACGATCATGATACCGCCCACTCCCTTGTCAATGGACTCTTTGACAGCCTTCATGGCCAGCTTGGGGGGGAGGATGATCATGGCCAGGTCCACTTCCCCGGGGATGTCACTGACCGACGGGTAGGCCTTGACGCAGAGGATGGAATTCGCCGCCGGGTTGACCGGGTAGAGAACACCGGTATACTCCCCCTTGAGGATATTTTTGAAAATGTCGTAGCCCACCTTGCCCGGTGAAGTGGAAGCGCCTACCACGGCCACGGACCGGGGTGAGAATATGTAATCTAATTCGTGCATGAGAGTTTTCTCCATAAAAAAATGTAAATTCACCTTTCAGGTGTGTGTTTTGTTTGCCTGGAAGGTTGCGTTGCCAACCGGGGAATCGGACGCCAGGTTGTGACCGGCAGGGCCGGTTCGATGACCATGGCCCGGTTCCGCCGGTTATTGAGATGTTTCGGTGAGTTTTTGTGATAAAAGAGTGATATGTCCCATCTCTTCTCTGATGATGTCATCGATGCGCTGCTTGTCTGCAGTATCGTATACCATTTCTTTCATTCCAAGGTAAAACAAAATGGAGTCCTGCTCCGCGCCGATGGCGGATGTAAGGATCTCCTTGAGCCGGTCCCCGGGGTTTTTTTTCTGAAAGAAGATTTTGGTATCTGCCATGGCTTTCAAGTAGAGGCGTGCTTCTCCCTGGGGGTCAATCATCAGGGTGTTTGAATCTGTTTTTCTGAGAGCATCCTGCATGGCTGCAAAGGTCTTTTGGTGGGTGTCTTCCATTTCTGCAAGGGAGATGAGAAAGGCGTGGACCTCTTGGCTGCTGACTTTTTCAGCGGCCTTTCTGTAGAAAGCTGCACCGTTTACCTCGATTTGCATTGCCATTTCAAGGATCTCTTCAGGGCTGAAACTGTATTCCATCGGGTTTCTCCATGGGCACTCTGTTTTCCCGTGCCAAAGATTTTTATCCTGTTTTATTGCGGTTTTATGGATGTCAAAAGACAATGATTTGAGTATACCACATTTTATCAGGAAGTAAACCCCGGCGTTTTTCATATATACCACAATGTGGTATGCGTTTTGCTTGTTATGTGTTAACAAGCCTGTTTGTATGATTAAAATGGACGGCCCGGCGGGCCTGCTGATGCTCTTTTACGGAACCTGGAACTGCTGCTGTCGAGACAGGATTGTTTCTTTTAGCAAAAGTGTATCGTCTCACATTTTTGATTTGTCCCTTTGCCATTGATGTCTTTCAATGCACGGGAATAGGCATTGGGATTTTTACTCTACTTTCCGGCCTGTGCCCTGGTCACCGACAAGCGGCAGTTCGGAAAGTTTAGGGGTTTATTAATGGCTGACCCTGGTAGATGACCAGGGGAGCCAACAACGCAGGAGGTTAACAATGGCAGCAAACGATAAGATTGTAAAAAAACAGATGGATCCTGCTGAGTGTTCGGCATGTGATTCCACCCAGCAGATGATTGTCAAGGCGAGAAAGGACGGCGTTTCCCTCCATTTTGATCGGGCAGCGGACATGAAGGCCTGTCCCATCGGAGCCGATTCTGCCTGCTGTAAACATTGTTTTATGGGACCCTGCCGGCTCAATGCCAAGGATCCCTATAAAAAGGTGGGTGTATGCGGGGCCACCATTGACACCATCATGGCGAGGAATTTTGCAAGGGCGGTGGCGGCAGGTTCCGCAGCTCATACCGACCACGGCATGGCCATGCTGGAATTGTTCCGGGATGTGGTCAATGGAAAGGTGCTGGATTACCGGATCAAGGACGAGGAAAAACTGATCAATGTGGCAGCCTCCATCGGTATCGAAACCGACGAGCGCTCCGTCAAAGAGATAGCCATGGATTTGTACAAAGAGCTGGAGAGAACTTACACCCAGGTGGAAGGGGAAATTCCCTTTACCAAAAGGGCTCCCAAGGCGACTCTGGAGACCTGGCGAAAAATCGGCATTGTGCCGAGGGGGTCCATGCGGGAAATCATGGAGATGATGCACAGAACCCACATTGGTGTTGACCAGCACTACGAGAACATCACCAGACAGGCCAGCAGGACGGCCCTGTCCGACGGCTGGGGCGGTTCCATGGTCGGCACCGAGATATCGGACATCCTCTTTGGAACCCCGTCTCCCATTGATGTGGGGGTAAACATGGGGGTGTTGAAAAAGGAGATGGTCAATATCATCATCCACGGCCACGAGCCCAACCTGTTTGAATCCATGCTGGTATCGGTGAACGAACCCACCCTTGTTCAGGCGGCAAAGGATGCCGGGGCCGGTGGAATCAACCTGGTGGGCATGTGCTGTTCAGGAGCCGAGATGATGTCCCGCCACGGGGTGCCCCATGCGGGTAATTTTTCTTCCACCGAGGCGATTCTGGTTACCGGTGCCGTGGACGCCATGGCCGTGGACATCCAGTGCATCAAGCAGGGGCTTGCAGCCGTTGCAGACTGCTACAAGACCCCCCTGATCACCACCAACACAAGGGCCCACATGGAGGGGGCCACCCATGTGGCGTTTGATGAGCACAACGCCTCGGCCTGCACCGATGAAATTGTTCTCAAGGCCATAACACGGTTTAAGGGACGATCCATGCCCGTGGAGATTCCAAAGACCGTCAACCAGGGAATCCATGGTTTTTCCCATGAGTACATCCAGTACATGCTCGGCGGTGCTTTCCGCGGTGGATACGCTCCGTTGAACGAGAACATCATCAACGGCAGAATCCGCGGGGTTGCCGCGGTTGTTGGGTGTACCAATCCCAGAACGAAACAGGATGATTCCCACATAAAGCTGGTCAAGGAACTGATCAAAAACGATGTGCTGGTGCTGCTCACCGGCTGTGCCCAGATTGCCATTGCCAAGGCTGGCCTCTGTGTGCCCGAGGCGGCTGTTTTTGCCGGCCCGGGCCTCCAGGAGGTGTGTGAAACCGTTGGCATGCCGCCGGTACTGGGGCTGGGGTCCTGTGTGGACAACAGCCGTATCCTCGTTGCCGCCTCTGCCATGGTCGAGCAGGGAGGGCTGGGAGACAGTATCGCCAGCCTGCCTGTGGCAGGTTCCGCGCCTGAATACATGAGCGAAAAGGCCATTGCCATCGGTCAGTACGTTGTTGCTTCCGGTGTTTACACGGTCTTCGGGACGACTTTTCCCATTGTGGAGAACACTAAGTTCCACGATCTCCTCTTTGACGGCCTGGAAAAGCAGGGACTTGGTAAATGGGGGTTTGACAAGGATCCTATCCGGATCGCCGAAAAAATGATCGCCCACATTGATAAAAAACGTAAGGAGCTGGGCATTGACAAGGCCAGGGAAAGGGTATTGGTGGATATGTCCGACAGGAGAGAGATGGCCTGATGCCAATGCGTGATCAATTACCGGGGAGGATCTGCAGGGTTCATGGCGAACCATGACCCTGAAACCTGAATCGGTAAGCTAAAAAACGGCTGTAATAGAACCCCCACCATAAAGGACAAGGCTGAGAAAGACGCCTTGTCCTTTTTTTTCATGGCATATGGGCCAGGCCGGGCAGCGGTCGTTTTTTGGGTGCTCCCCCCTTCTGGCTATAAAATTGGCCGTCATAATTGGTATGGGCTTTGCTCATCCTTTCGGGAAAAGGGGTCATGCCCTCAAATGGTCGCTATTATGATTAAGGCCTCGGAATGGCACAAAATTTGTATGGTTTGTTGGCATATCATGTCACACTTCCGGCCCCTGTCAACGGGCCAGAACCTTTGAATCACCCTGAAAAAAGGAGGACCATGAAAAAATTTGCCCTGTTTGTATTCAATGGAGATCCCATGTGTTTCGTCCATGTATTGTTAAATGCCATGGATATGAAGGCAAGGGGGAACGAGGCCCAGATTGTTATGGAAGGTGCCAGTGTCACATTGCTTCCAGAGCTTGTAAAAAACGAAAATCCTTTGAACAGCCTCTGGAAAAAGACCGTTGACCAGGGTTTGGTGGCTGGGGTGTGCAAAGCCTGCTCCCACAAGCTTGGCACCCTGGAAGCGGCAAAGGAACAGAATCTAACACTTTTGGATGACATGACAGGCCATCCTGCCATGACAACGTACAGGGAAGACGGTTTCGAAATTATCACTTTTTAATGGAATCAAAAATAAGGAGAGAAATCATGAAAATTGACATTGACAAGAACCTGGTCGAATTTACCCCCGAGACAGCCGATGAAAAAACCAAGATGGAAGCGCTCTGGCGCACGGTGGTGGACTGTGTCCGGTTTAATAAAAAACTTGTGCCGGTGGGCCAGTACCTGCCTTCCCAGGACAAAGTGGCACGTTTTGCCGTTGAAGGTGAGGGTGCTGAAAAAGGATCCGGGGAAACCTACCCTGAAGTTTACGTGGATGCCGATTGCCGGTGCTACTGCCAGACCTGCAATAAGTTCGTCGAACTTAAAAAAGGGGACAGGGTTCCGCCCTGCTGCGGCAAGCTGATGGAAATCCTGGATTGATTTTATTTGTTGTACAGGTTTGCGGTTTTATGCGATTATACCAGAGATGAAGACCGGGCTTCTCCTCCTGCTCGATGCAGGGCGGGAGGTGAGTCCGGGCCCGGATCGATTGCAGGAATACGTAACACACATTAATTCAGGGAGAGACTTATGCAGGTTAAAACAATTGTGACGATATTTTTGGTGTGCCTTTTTACAGCAGCCGTTTCCTTTGCCGGCGACGCTGAAAAAAAAGGGGCTGAAAACATGGAGATTGACGGCGGCAGCAGGGGAATGGTTCCTTTTCCCCACAGCCTTCACCAGACCACCCTGGAGGACTGCACGGTCTGTCACTCGATTTTTCCCATGGAGAAAGGCAGCATTGATCGCCTGAAAGCAGAAGGGACCCTTAAGAAAAAACAGGTCATGTACCGATCATGCATGGAGTGCCACCGGGACAAGAAAAAGGCCGGGGAAAAGTCCGGACCGACAAGCTGTTCCCAGTGCCATGTCAGATAATGAGAACGGCGGCGGCTGTTTTTTTGAGGGTTCCCGAAAAGGGAACGGTAAAGACCAGGCTGTCAGAGGGACTGGATGAAACCTATGTGCTGACTCTGTACAGGGGTTTTGTCGGTGATCTGTTGGAAGGTTTGCACAGGGTTCCCGACAAGGTGCTTTTTTACTGGCCTCCGGAAAAGCGGTCACGGCTTGAAAACTGGCTTGGAAAGGGGTTTCTCTTTGCTCCCCAGAGAGGCGACGATCTCGGGGAGAAGATGGCCAACGCCTTTGAAGAGCTGTTCGAAAAGGGCTTTGATGCCGTTCTCCTCATGGGCAGTGATATCCCGGAGCTTGACAGTCGGATCGTCTCTGCTGCCGCAGAGCTCCTTGAATCGGTGGATGCGGTGATCGGCCCGGCCAGTGACGGGGGGTTTTATCTCATGGGGCTTCGCCGCCACGCCTTTTCACGGGAAATTTTTCAGCAGATCCCCTGGTCCACCGGTGAGGTTCTGACCCGGACCCTGAAAACCATGGAAGTCCTCTCCGTGGTGTACAGACAGCTCCCCGTTCTGGACGACATTGACACGCCGGAAGATTTCAGCCGGTTGAAGAAAAGGGTGGAACAGGGCGGAAACATCGGCAGGCGAACCCGGAAAAACATCGAGACCCATGCCGGCAATACCGCCCTTTGGTTATCTGGTGGCTGATTATTTTTTTTCCATGGCCTGGAATTCTTTCATGAATTTGCGGTCAATGTAATCCTTGATCATGAAGGGGATTTTTCCCTTTAACACCAGGCCTTTCTTTTTCAACACCCCGACGCTGCCGCCGAGATTGAATATCAAAAGGTATTCAGGACCGGGATCAAAGGTTTTGAGTTCATCCCCTTTGAGGTGGGCCATGAGGTTGTGCAGCAGCACCGGGTTCTGCCGGACCGCATACACCCCGACCTTGTCCAGGGGGTTGTCCCTGAAATAGATACAGTCCCCCCCGCCGAAGATCTCGGGATACTTCACCGACTGAAGGCATCCATTGACCAGAAGTCCCTTGTCCGGTCCAACGGGCAGGCCTGACGCTTCAAACATCGTCGAGGGTTTGACCCCCAGGGCCATGAACACAAAATCGGTGACGAATTTCTCATTGGAATCCAGGCGGATCTCATCGGGGGTAACCGAGGTTGCATACCCCTTTTCGATGATTTCGATCTTCCTTGCCGCCAGGGTGCTCATCACTTTATTCCTGATCGTTTCGGGGAACTTCGCCATGAACTTCCTGCCGGCAAAGATTCTGATGGTTGGCACCGAAGCGTTGACCTGGCGTGACAGCTGCCAGACATTGCCTGCCACTTCAGCCGATGACGGACCGCCGCCCACAATGCTGACAACGCCCTCTTTTTCGGCAAAAAGAGACGTCAGCTTGTCCCCCGCCTCCATGAGTTTTTCAATGGGTTTTACCGAGTAGATGTTGCTGCCCTGCTCAACGACCGGATCCACAGGAACATGGCTGCCGGCATTCAGCGACAGCACATCGTAGGCGATGGTTTTCCCCTCCTGGGTAAATACCTTCCGCTGGTCAGGATCGATGCTTGCGGCCTTGTCCTGGACAAATATCCCTCCCTGCATTTCAACTACTTTTTTGGTGGCAAACCGGATATCATCAGGCGTGTAGGTGCCGCCGAGCATGCCCGGTCCCATACCCGAGTAGTAGTGAAAGGGCGAGGGGCCGATGACCGTTACCCGGAAGCCCTGGTCAACAAATTCCGAGATATTGTCAAGGGTCATCATGTGGGCATGGCCGCCGCCCACGAGCACAAGGTCTTTTTTCATATTCAACGTTCCTTATTTATTATAGACTGTCCATGAGTTTTCCAAGACTTGCAATGTGGGCCTTTTCTTCGTCTGCGATCTGGCCGATGATCTTTTTGGATTCGGGATTGTCGGTTTTCATCAAAAGCCTCTGGTAGAGGTCAAGGGCCTGGGCTTCTATGGACATGGCAAGGGAGACCACCTCGGTTTCTGAATCGAGATCAGGACTGAAAAGGTCAAGGTACTCCTGGGAGGACATTCCCCCCTCCAGGGCGGTCGTTTCAACCTGATCCTGAAAGGCCTCCCAGCTGATCTGTTCAGTACTGATCTGGTTGTGCGCATCGTGGAGGGCGCGCTGGTGCATGATCTCGATCTTTGCCAGCCTGGCAAACAACTCCTTGACCTTCTGCTCTTTTGCCTCTTTTTCCAGGGTGGTATAGAATTCGCTCAATCCCTGTTCAAGGGAGCAGGCAATCCTTACAATTTCCAGGGGTTCTTCTCTGCCGGTGAACATGTGAAGTCCCAGGTCCTGGGGGCCAACGGCTTTTTTGGCATTCCACGCCTTTATCCCGCCGGAGACGTTGAACACCTTGTATCCTTTCCCTGAAAGCATCTGGGCAGCAACACGGCTGCGCCCGCCAATGGCTCAGTAAACCATGACCGGTTTTTCAGGATCAAGTTCGTCCAGTCTGTCGGACAGTTCGGGAAGGGGGATAAGCAGAGCGCCTGGAATATGGCTCTCCTGGTATTCCGACGGCTGCCTTACGTCCAGAAGGGTGAAGGCTTCCGCCGAATGACCGGAAAGATACTCCTCGGCCTCTTTGAAATTCAATGATTTTGTCGGTGTAAAAAACTGTCGCCACTTCATGATCTCTCCTTTTGTGTGATGGGGATTTGCAAGAAACATGAAACATGAACTTGTTTCATTAAAATTTCATTCTTCGTTGTGAGCAGTCTGTTCATGGCCGTTATATGAAACAATGGGGGATGCCGGAATTTCGGTAAATCTACTACATATAGCTTGGTATTTCAAGGAGAAGGAGGATAAATCTGTTTGGATCAGGGAATGTCCTGTGAAGCTTACCTGTGTTGAAACTCTTCTGCCGTTCTGGTCGTCTGCCCGGTTGCAGTTCTCCCAGTCACCGGAATATGGCAAAGGTGTTGTGGATCGGCCGCCATGGATGATATGTTACGATGGTAATGAACCGAAAGGGGTCGTCCGGCAAAACGGCCGGCTTTTCAGAAAGGAAAAACAGACATCAAAAGGAAAAAGGAAATATTGTGAGGAATCCCGTTAAAACAGACATCTCCATAATTATTCCTGTGATCAATGAGCAGGCCACTGTCAATCAGGCCATAGAGCAGCTGCGAAAGCAGGATTTTCAAGGTGTCGTGGAAATTGTTGTGGTGGACGGCGGCAGGGACCATGCCACGATACGCGCCATTGAAGACGGAACGGTTGTGAAA
>DATFJZ010000026.1:0-2862 GCA_035268945.1 Desulfobacteraceae bacterium
ATGATGGTCCCGGCCCGCCGGCAATGGCCGTTTGGCTGCCGGCGGGGAAGTGAGCATCCCTTGAGAACCGGGCTGCAGCTTCAAGCTCCATGGCTGCCTGGCCTTCAAAGGAGATGACGTCCCTGACGCCTGCCAGGGAGGCAACGGCATCAAAGAGCCGGCCGCAGCTGGAGGTGAGGGGGGAGTTGATGCGTTTTTCCATCATCTGCACCATAAAATCAAGCGTCTCTTTTCCCATACGCCGGGTAAATGGCAGGTCCAGATGGACAAACCCAGGACCCAGGGCGGTGAAGAGGCAGGCCGCTGCCATACGCCAGGGCTCTTTTACCGCTGCCTCCCCCCCGGGCATGGGCAGGGGGGCCACGCGGACCTTCCGGGTAAACCCGGTTTCACTGCACACCAGCACCTCGCCGCCCCATATGGTCCCGTCGGTGCCAAATCCGGTGCCGTCAAGGGTGACGGCGATCACCTGGTTTTCCAGGTGGTTCTCGGCCATGCACGAGACGGCATGGGCGTGGTGGTGCTGTACGGGGACGATTTCCACCCGGTGCTCTCCGGCATAGGTGTTGGCATACCCTGTGCTCATATACCCCGGATGCATGTCACAGGCGATGATGCCGGGATCGATGTCCAGGATGTTCTTGAGATGGGCGATGGTTGTCCGGTAAAACGCAAACACCTTCTGGTTGTCAAGGTCCCCTATGTACTGGCTGGGAAAGGCCCTGTTCTCTTTGGTGAGGCATACCGTGCTCTTCAGGCCTCCGCCCAGGGCGAGGATGCCGGGAAACACCCTGGAAAGGGGCACCGGCAGCGGGGCATACCCCCGGGAGCGCCTGATAAAACGGGTCTTTCCCCAGGTGTGCTGGACAATGGAGTCATCGGCCCTGAAATAGATCTCCCTGTTGTGCATCAGGAAACCGTCGGCAATGTGGGCAAAGGCCTCCAGGGCATCTTTGTTGTCAATGGAGAGGGGCTCGCCGGGGGGGTTCCCCGAGGTCATGACAAGGAGATCCGGCCCTTTGTCAAGGAGCAGGCGGTGAAGGGGGGTATAGGCCAGCATGATCCCAAGATAGCCGTTGTTGGGGGCGATGGCGGAAAAGGCCCCTTTTTTTTCAACAAGGACAATGGGTCTGTGGTGGGATTGGAGAAGGGCCTGCTCCTCTTCATTGATCAGGGCAACCTTTCTGGCCGCCGCCACAGAGGCCGCCATCACGGCAAAGGGTTTATCCGGCCTGTTTTTTCCGGTGCGCAGGCGGGCAACGGCCTGTTCATCGGAGGCATCCACGGCCAGGTGAAATCCCCCGAGCCCCTTCACCCCAAGGATCTTACCCTGGCCGAGCAGTTCGGCAGCCCGGGTGACGGCATCCTTTCCCTCCAGGGCCATGGTTTCTCCCTGGCCGTTGACCAGAAAGGCCTGGGGGCCGCATTCCGGGCAGGCGTTGGGCTGGGCGTGGAACCGTCGATCCATGGGATCATCGTACTCGGTCCGGCACTTCCGGCACATGGTGAAGGAGGCCATGGATGTTCTGGGCCTGTCATAGGGAAGATCTTTGATAATGGTGTACCTGGGACCGCAATTGGTGCAGTTGATGAAGGGGTAGCCGAACCGCCGGTTGCCGGGGTCGTTCATCTCGGCAATGCATTGGTGGCATACGGAAACATCCGGGGCGATCAGGGCGGCCTTGTGCTCCCCCTCCTTTCGGCTCGGGGCGATGGTGAACCCCTCATACCCCTTTGCCCCGGTCTCCTCCACCTGCACCCTGTCAATTGTCGCCAGGGGGGGGCTGTTCGCCTGGATCTCGGCACAAAATCCATCAAGATCCAGGGGGGGGGCAAAACGGCCTTCCACTTCAAGGGTAACCCCCGTGGCCGTGTTGACCACCCGGCCTGCCAGGCCGTACCTGCCGGCAAGCTGGAAGAGAAACGGCCTGAACCCCACACCCTGGACAACACCGGTGATGAAAATCCGCCTTGCCAGGATACTAGTCAAGGCTCTCCCGGTCCTGGGCGGAGAGCATCTCCCTCATCTCCTTCAAGGTCTGTTCTGCGGTCTCTTCATCGATCTGGCTGATGGCAAAACCGGCATGGACGATTACGTAATCCCCCACCTTGACATCATCGAGAAGCATGATACTGGCATCCCGTGACACTCCGTCAACATCCACCGTTGCAACGGTGTCCTTAATCTCGACTATCCTTGAGGGAACTGCAAGGCACATAAGCGTATCAACTCCATGAAAATTAAAACGGTTAAAAATCAGGCAGGAAGTGAAAACATTTCCTACACCCAACTTTTGGTTCTGGATGATTTTACAAAAAAAACAAGCCATAAGTATACCAGCATATCCTGTATTATCAAGCCTTTTCTGGGGTGGACCACGGTGAATTGATTTTGACGGGCAATCCATCCACTGCAGAGGTCCCCAGGGCCGTCAGATTATTTTACCACAAAGGTCACGAAGAACACGAAGAACCTGAACAAGCCCTCTTTTCTTGCCCTTCTTGCCCTTCTTGGTTTTAAAAAAACCAAAGCAATGTAAGGCCGGAGCTCAACCCGAAGCTCAACCCGAAGCCCACAGCCGTTCTGTCTCCCCTGTTGACTTTTTCCGTGAACATGGCATGGTTGGGCTTGATGAGATCAGACCCATGGGGAATCCGGTAGGATCAACTGGTGTGTGAACCGGTCAGGCCCCTGAAACAAGATATTAAGGAAAAAAGATGAACAAGACCCGTTTCAAACCGTTGATGCCCCTCGTGGCAAATGAACAGGGAGAGATCTTCGAGCTTGAAGAGTTTGGAGCAGCTGCCATGGCAGGCAGCAGAAAGGTGCTGCTCACAGGAGAAGAGACCGTTGAGATGCCC
>DATFJZ010000027.1:0-4961 GCA_035268945.1 Desulfobacteraceae bacterium
AAGGAGAGAGGTCGGGTCGATGTTGACCGCCTTTCCAACATCATCGCCCGGCAGAAAGGCGTGGGCCAGGTGACCGTGGTGGACACCCTGTGCAGCGACGAGGGAAAAAAACGGCTGACAGAAATTGCCGAAGAATCTCCCTGCAACCGCATGGTCATTGGCGCCTGCCAGCCCTATCTCTACCGGCCGACCCTGAAAAACAAGGTGCAGAACGCCGGGTTTTCACCGTTTTTTGTGGCCATGCGCGATCTTGCGTCCATTGTCCATGCCCAGGACGCCTTGGAAAACGGCAAAGATTTGACCGAAACGGCCTTCCACGAGATCCAGGTGGCCATTGACCATCTCAAACTCCAGCCCCCTCTGACCATTGAGCAGCGACCCATCAACCAGACGGTCCTGGTGGTGGGGGGAGGCATGGCAGGCATGGAGGCGGCGCTGTTCCTTGCCGACCAGGGGGTGGCGGTTCACCTGGTGGAAAAGGCCGACACCCTTGGCGGGTACGCTGGAAATCTGGTCCACACCACCATCGACAACCGCGACCTTGTTGCCGTGGCCAAAAAATCCGCCGCCAGCGTGACAAACCATGAAAAAATCACAGTCCACCTCAATTGTGAGATCACCGCCGGCAGGGGGAGTTTTGGCTCCCTTGAAACAACCATCCACGACAATCACCAGGATAAAAACACCTTTCTTCACCACGGGGCGGCCATCATTGCCACCGGAGGGCGGGAGGGAAAAATTGACGAGTACTGCTACACCAGCTGCGACGGAGTTGTCACCCAGGGGGAGCTCAAAGAGGGCCTTTACAAAGGCACCATGGACCCCGGGACCATGGAGACGGTTGTGATGATCCAGTGCGCCGGATCACGAAAAAAAGAGGGCCGCCGTTACTGCAGCCGCATCTGCTGCATCGGGGCCGTTGAAAACGCCCTGGCCGTCAAGAAGCAAAACCCCGATGCCCGGGTCATTGTGCTCTACCGGGACATGACAACCCCCGGGTTTGCCGAGGAGTATTACACAGCAGCCAGAATGGCCGGGGTGATCTTTGTCTCCTACGACCTTGACAGAGAACCGGTGGTAGAGCTTGTTGACGACAAACCAAGGGTGACCTGTTTCGAACCGGTTCTCAATTGCGACATGGAGATAACAGCCGACCTTGTGGTCCTATCCACCGGGGTTGATCCCGAACCGGCCAACAGGGAGCTTGGAAGGATCTTTGACCTGCCCGTGGATGACAACGGTTTTTTTACCGAGGCGGACCCCAAGTGGCGGCCGGTGGAGTTCCGGAAAAACGGTTTTTTCCTGGCCGGAACGGCCCACTCGCCAATGGGAATCAAGGAGGTGATCGTCCAGGCCCGGGCGGCAGCCCAGAAGGCCCTTGCCGCAATCTTTCCGGAAACCATCAACCAGGCCTGCATCACGTCAACGGTGCACCTGTCCCTGTGCGTTCGGTGCCAGCTCTGCGTTGAGATCTGTCCCTACGGGGCCCGTTCCTACGACCTGGAACTGGATCGAATCGTGGTGGATGGTGCAGCCTGCCAGGCCTGCGGCATGTGTGCCGCCGCCTGCCGGAACAATGCCGCTGAAGTGACGGGATGGAGCGACAGACAGATCATGGCGGTGATTGACAGTAAAATGGAACTGGATGCCCTATAGCATGACCGTCCAACAGGAGAAAAGCCATCATGGATTTGAGCGACGCCGATAAAAACTTGTGGAAAGAGATCTACAACAGCGAGAACCTCCTCTGCTGTTTCAACTGCAGTACCTGTATATCGGGCTGCCCCGCCTCCCGGGGCAACCCTCCCCTGCTGGTGAGGAACCTGGCACGGATGATTGTTTACGGGCTGGAAGAAGAGCTTTTTGACGAAGATACCCCCTGGTCCTGTGTCTCCTGCTCCAGGTGCGAAGAGATGTGCCCCATGGATGTCAAGCCCTTTGAAATGATCCTCGCCCTTCGAAAATGGCAGAGTGCCAATGATGAGACCAGGATTCCCACGGCCATTGTGGATATCTATAAGAGGGGCTACACCCAGCCCGTGGGCACCAATGACGAACTGAGAAATTCCCTTGGACTTCCGGAACTGCCCACCATCACCAAAATGGCCGAACAGCTGAAGCTCTACCAGGAGATGCTGATGAAAACCCCCGTTGTCAGCGAAAACGACTATATGTTTAAAGAGGAATAGAAATGGAATTATGCCTTTTTCTTGGATGCAACACCCCTGCCATTCGACCGGATGTCGAGCGGGCCATACGAGCATCAATGCCTGAACTGGGAGTCGACCTGGTGGATGCCGAGGGGTATGTCTGCTGCCCGGCCTTTGGTGCGTTTCCCTCAACGGACGACGAGTCCCACCTGGCTTCCAGCGCATGGAACCTCTCCATTGCCGAATCCAAGGGGCTGGATCTCATCGTTGAATGCGGCTCCTGCTACAGCTCTCTCACCATGGGCCTTGATCATCTCTCCCAAGACAAAACAAAGCTTGCCCGGGTCAACGAGCTGCTGGAACTCACCGGTCGGCAGCTTGAATGCAACACCCGGGTGCGGCATATCTCCGAAGTGCTTTACAATGAGGTGGGATGCGAAAAAATCGCAGCAACCATCAAAAAAAACCTCAAGGGGCTCCACGGGGTTGTTCAATACCCCTGTCACACCCTCTTTCCAAGTGAGCTGGTCGGTTTCGAAGCGTCTCCCCGGCAGCCGAAAATACTGGCCGAACTGACCGGGGCCCTTGGGGCAGACATCGACCACTTCAGTCTTGAAATGCAGTGCTGTGGGGGAGCCGGCGGATTTAAGAACAACTCCCCTGACGAGGCAATGCAATTCACCAGGGAAAAGCTCGATGCCATTATCAATGAAACCAGAGCAGACTTTATTGTGGTCTCGTGCATCACCTGCCTGATGCACCTTGACACCGTTCAAAAACAGCTCAATGACTCCCTGGGGGTTGATCGCTACGCCATACCGGTTTTTGACTACAACCAGCTGTTGGCGCTGTGCATGGATTTTGATTCAAAAGAGGTGGCCTCCATCTGTCAAACCGACAGGCAGCCGGTGATCCAGCGGCTGCAGCGTTGAACAGAAATGCCGCTGCCTAAAAAAAGCAGTGGGCGCTTTTTTCCAATGGTTTTGTAGACCAGCAGCAACGGAATGTGGTAGTCTTACCACACCGAAAAATTCAACAACCTAATTTTGCAGAGCGCTGATATGTTTAATAAAATATTGTTTGCAACATCAACAGAAAAAACCTGTGACCATGCTGCCAGGGTGGCTTTTAACATCGGTCATCTCTACAACGCCCACATTGACATTTTCCATGTTGTCGATCCTTTTACCGGGTCCCAGGGCCAGGTTACAGACGATGCCGGAACCAGCGAACAGATCACGGCAGAGATCAGGCAGAAAATAGAATCCCGTTATGCCGAGCAGTTGCCAAAGGCCAGGAGCCATGCCGTAAAAATCGCCTCGGGTCCCCTTGACAGGGAGATGCTGGCCGAAATCCAGGCCAGCCGCCCCAACCTTCTGGTGCTTGGGGAACGTTTTTCCGGACAGCCGGACCGGAAGGCGGTTTCCAGGGAAAAAGAAAAAGCCGTTCAAAGAATTGCCCGGGAATCGGCCTGTCCGGTGCTCTTTGTCAACCGCCCAGCGGCTTCTTTCTGGGGGGCCATTTCCAATGTGGTCTTTGCCACTGATTTTTCCAACGCGTCGGAAGCCGCCTTTGCCTTTGCCTGTAAGCTGACCAGACACATCCAATGTGAACTTCATATTTTTCACGTTCAGACCATGAGCCTGACACCGGAATCGGAAGTTTTCAATCAGGATGACATTGAACATCGTATACGGGAAAAGCTCCGTTTTTTCAGAAAAAAATATGTTTCCAGGATGCAGGGAATCGACAGGTACGCCATTGAAGTGTGGGAGGGAGAACCCTATGTTGAGATCGTCAAGTACGCCAGGGAAAAGTATGCGGATCTCATTATCATGGCAAAGGATTCAAAAAACCCAAGGTCTGAAACCGAGGCCCTGGGCAGCAATACCAGGCAGGTGATTCTCCGGGCCGGATGCCCTGTACTCTGCATCAACCGGGCCTGATCATATCTTCGGCCAGCCAGCTGTGACCAGTGGCCCGTGTCATGACCAAGCCTGATTTTTCTATTGACTTGGCCGAGGAAAAACTATAGAGATAAACGATAGAATATTCGTTCTTTTGCTTGAGGGGAGAAAACATGTCAAAAAACACCTTTTTTCAACTGACCCTTATTGTACTGATTTTGCTCTCCATCCTCCTTCCCCTGATTGGACAGACCGGTCCTGACGAAAACAGTCAGGGACAAAACGTTGATACGATCCCTTTGTCCTCTGAGGACCGTTCAACCACCGATGAGATGCCGGCAGTCTATTTTCGCCATGATCTCCACTCAAGGGCGGTTGATGGAAAATGCACCACCTGCCATGTAAAAACGAACACTGGTTTTGACTTTGCCTTTAAAACCATCAACAACAAGCCGCCCATGGATTTCTTCCATGACAACTGCACTGGCTGCCATGCTGAACAAAAAGCGGCCGGAGAAACATCAGGCCCGGTAACGGCACAATGCCGATTGTGTCATGTGGGTGAAGAGGAAAAAGCCCCGGTGCGGGGAAAAATCGTTTTTGATTCCCTGCACTATCTCCATGAAGATTCTCTGGCCATTAAAGGCAAGGATCCGTCAACCCCGGAGAATTGCAGCGCATGCCACCACTCTTACGATGAAAAAACCAAAACCCTTGTTTATATCAGCGGAGATGAGCTGCCCTGCTACGAATGCCACTTTCCCGAATCCAGTGACGGCATACTGTCCCTTCGCCAGGCATCCCATGAATCCTGCGTGGGATGCCACCAGACCATGGCAGACGGGAAAACTGTCACAGGACCGGTAAACTGCAGCGACTGCCATGATCAAGGACAGTCGAACAG
>DATFJZ010000028.1:0-2229 GCA_035268945.1 Desulfobacteraceae bacterium
AAAGTCGTATTGCACCGGCAGCCGGTCCGGGTTTTGCCCTAGGCTCATGGAGCCAAAGCTCCTCTTCGAGTCACGCAAATCATCCAAGATTTGCTCCGAGGTGAGCGACAACTGTTTCCAGCATCCGTGCTGACAGTTACCGCTCAAAACCGCTACGGACAAAACCCCGAAGCGGCTGCCTCTCATTCGACTTGGCTCCGCGTCTACGACCCCACCTTTGTTGTGAGCTCGCTGCTAATGGGTATATTGGGACGACATCTAGACCATGGCCATGATTTCCCGATACATGGCATCCAGCCGTTTCGGGGATATTTTGATGGATGTTTTCAGCTCCTGGGCAAAAAGGGAGACCTTGTACTCCTCGATCATCCAGAAAAAAGTCTCAACCATTTCCGCCTTCTCCCCGGTTGACGATGCATCCAGGGTTTGAAGCAGATGATCAAATTTTTTCTTATAGGGATCCACAAGCTGCTGTTTTTTTTCATCCCTGGCCGGCTCCACAGCCCCCCTTTCGGCCCTGATCCCAATACCCTTAAGATAAAGGGGCAGCTTAGCGATCCGTTCCGGCGTATAAATATCGGCAAAATTCTCCGGCACCAGGGCAGCCACCTCCCTTTGAAGTTGTTCCAGCAGGACCATCACCTGGTGCCTGTCCTGGTTTTTCAGGGAGAGCCGCTGAAAGATTGAAAGGGTCGTTTCATACCCCTGGCAAAGCGCTGTCACGTTCTGGATAAAACCGGCTCCCTTATTGTACAACAGGGGCATTGTTCTATCGGCATGATCGTAGAACATCTGCCGGTTTGTGACATTGACAGCAAAAAGATCTGTCAGGAGGCACTGGAACAGGGCAGCGGTAAAGGTTTCCCAGGGACCAAAAAGAGTGGCAGAGGCTTTCAGCTGCCTTGAAGACCGGATGTCTTTTCTCAAGGCAGAGATGTCTTGTTGGTAACAGAGGGAATAGAGGGCAGCCACCCCTTTTTTGTGGGCGGCCAGGGCTGCTGCCCGGGACCGGTAAAGGCGCAGGGCCACGTTGCCACCTTCGTCTGAAAGCCCGTAAAAAAATTCCCAGGTGAGATCTTCGCTCTCCTGGATGCGCACAGGGGTTTCGATCTCACCAAAATCCCACTGGCTGATTTCCTCTTTTTCGTATTGTTTCCTGGCCTGCTCCAGGCTGTCCCCTGGATGTTTTTCACTTGAAAAACGTCTTAAGAGGGATCTGTCCCGTGAGAAGGCGATCTCCCTGTCCCTGCTGTCCCTGACCGATATCCCCATTTTCAGGTATTGGTCAATCTCCCTGTCCGACCATGCCGACGCAGGAATGTCAACCTTGAACCGCTTTTTGACAAACCGGCTCAACTCGAAAAACAGGGGGCGGCCGGAATCGGTCATCTCCCTGGAAATGACGTCGGCCCTGTGGGAAGCAGGGAGCAGTTTTTTCCGCTGCTTTTTGGGAAGCGCCTTGATCAGCGCTTCGATTTTCTCCTTGAAGAGACCGGGAACGAGCCGCTCCATGGGAGCATCGACAACCGATGCGGCAGAGGCTGCCGGCACCTTGATGGTGACCCCGTCTTTTTCCTCCCCCGGCTGGAAATCATACTCGAGTTTTAATTTCACCCCTCCCATGTCCAGATGGTCGGGAAAACTGGCAAGGGTCTCTTCATCCGGGGTGGTGCTCTGGAGGTCGTCAAGGGTCATTCGCAAAAACAGGTCATCGTTTTTATCCTTGAGATATTTTGCAAAGGAGCGGATATCCGAGAAGTCATGCTCTATCCGTTTTTGATAAAATTGAAAAATCTCCTCTTCTGTGACAAGAATATCCCGTGTTCTGGTCTTGTCTTCAAGATCTGCCAGTTCGTCCATGAGGGCCTGGTTGTGCTCCATAAAGGGGAAGGGCCTCTCCACCTCTCCCTTGACCAGGGCGCTGCGAAGAAAGATCTCCCCTGCCTCCCTTTTATTGATCCTGCCGTAACCAACGGTTCTGTCGGCAACGATCACAAGGCCGAAAAGGGAGACCTGCTCCCTGGCCACCACCTCTCCCCGCTTTTTTTCCCAGTGGGGATCAGACCAGGTATAGGTGCAGAGCCCCTTCCCCAGCTCTTCAAGCCAGGCCGGGTCGATGGTTGCCGCAGTGCGGGCAAAAAGCCGGGAGGTCCTGACATACTCGGCAGCCACGATCCACTCCCCGGGATGTTTGAAAAGGCCGGAGCCGGGAAATATCATTGCCTGTTG
>DATFJZ010000029.1:0-5240 GCA_035268945.1 Desulfobacteraceae bacterium
AAGTGAAACGGAAAAAGATGAAAAAAAAACCTTTTCTGTGCTTGACAAACAGGTAAGAAATGGGTTAAAAGGGTTTCGTTCTGAGCAACTGGGATCACTTGTTCTTGCCTACGAGCCCGTCTGGGCCATTGGCACGGGCAAAACGGCAACTCCCGACCAGGTTAACGAGGTTCACCGCTATATCAGAGCCCTGATGGAAAAACTGTTTGACAAAACCCTTGCAAACGCCGTCAGGATACTGTACGGTGGCTCTGTCAAGCCTGAGAATGTGTCAGAGCTGATGGCTTTAGAAGATGTTGACGGTGCTCTGGTTGGCGGGGCAAGCCTTGATGCAGACAAGTTTGTCAGGATAATAAATTTCAAAACAGAGAGATAGATTCTTTATGTCGAGTTTGATAATAGCGTTACACATATTTGCCTGCATTTTTCTCATCCTCATCGTCCTGCTTCAGACAGGCAAGGGCGCATCCATGGGAGCCTCCCTCGGCGGTGGGGGAAGTCAGGCCCTTTTTGGAAGCGCGGGACCGGCAACCATACTGAGCAAGATTACAACCGGCGTTGCCATCCTGTTCATGCTGACCTCCCTGACCCTGGCCTACACGTCCAGCCACAAGTCAGACAGTTCGATCATGCCTGATACCAAGGCACCGGTTACAGCCCCTGCCGACAATCAGAGCAAGGGTGAAACCAGCAAATAAAAAAACATGCCGAAGTGGTGGAATAGGTAGACACGCACGCTTGAGGGGCGTGTGGGGCGACCCGTGGGAGTTCAAATCTCCCCTTCGGCACCATATAATAAAAAAGCCGCGCACTTTAAACGTAAAGTTCGCGGCTTTTTTTTTGGTGCAGCCATGACAAAAAAAAACAGGACAAAAAAAAAGAGAATCAACTGCTATAACTGCCGCCACTACTATATCACATGGGACCCCGACCACCCCTGTGGCTGCCGGGTCATGGGCTTCAAGGCAAAACAGCTTCCCTCATCTGTTGTGTTGCGATCCACAGGAAAACCGTGTATGCTGTTTTCCCGAAAGGAATAGAAAAGACGAAATACACCTTGAACAAAACGTCTTCATACTTAGTGTTTGAACGAAAACGCACCCATCTGCTGCGTTGCTGCAAACGTTTAAAACCTCATGTACCTGAGTACACTCCGGTTTCAAACTTTTTGGCGCCTTGCAGCTGGACACGTTTTAGTCCAAACACGGGGTTTTCGTTAAGACACTACTTATATTTGGTGCTATGATGAATGACAACAACGACAACAGACCCGACCCCAAAAAGATCGAAAAAGAGCTTGGTGAATTTCTCAACAAGAAATTCGGGGGCAATGTAAAAATTGTCTCCCCTTCCCTGCTTCCCAAAAAGGGCCAGGTTCCGGGAAAAGACAAACTCCGGGGCCGTAAAAAACTCGTGGACTTTGATCTGAAGCCCATGGAGCTGATCGCCTACCTTGACCAGTACATTGTCAAGCAGGAGAAGGCAAAAGCTGTTCTTGCCACCAAGATCTGCACCCACTTCAACCGCATCAAGCAGAGTGAAATCAGAGAGGAGTACCGGGAGAACATCACCGGAAACATAAAATCCAACATCCTCATGCTCGGCCCCACAGGTGTGGGGAAAACCTACCTTGTCAAACTCATTGCCAAAAAAATCGGGGTTCCCTTTGTCAAGGGGGATGCCACGAAATTTTCCGAAACCGGATATGTTGGCGGAGACATCGAGGACCTGGTCAGGGATCTGGTCAAAGAGGCCGATGATGACATTGAACTTGCCCAGTGCGGCATTGTCTACATCGACGAGATCGACAAGATTGCCGCATCCGGTAACTTCAGAGGATCGGACATCTCCCGCACAGGGGTTCAGAGGGCCCTTCTCAAACCCATGGAAGAGACCGATGTGGATCTGAAAGTCCCCCATGACCCGGTCTCCATGATGCAGGAGCTGGACAGCTTCCAGAAAACAGGCAAGCGATCAAAAAAACAGGTGAACACGGCCAACATCCTCTTTATTGTCAGCGGTGCATTTTCCGAGATCACTGAGATTATCAGCAGGCGGGTGACGAAGCAGTCCATGGGATTCGGCGCCACCCTTGCAAAGGCCGCCAGACCCGAAGCCCTCCTGGAGCAGCTCAAATCCCAGGATCTCGTGGAGTTCGGGTTTGAATCGGAGTTCATCGGCAGGCTGCCGGTGCGATGCGTCCTGGATGAATTGTCCCGGGATGACCTGCTCTCCATTTTGAGAATGCCCAACAACCCTGTGATCCTTGGCAAGCGGCTTGACTTTGCCGCCTATGGCATTGACATTCTCTTTACCCAGGGGGCCCTTGCGGCCTTTGCCGACCGGGCTTTCAGGGAAAACACCGGTGCCAGGGGCCTTGTCAGTGTTGTGGAAAATGCCCTGATGCCCTTTGAAAAAGAACTTCCCTCCACCCCCGTATCCCGGTTTACCATTACAAGGGCGGTGGTGGACGCTCCTGACACCGAGCTTGCAGAGATCCTCTCCGGTCAAAGCGGTGAAAGACTCGAAACCCTCTACCAGCATACCCTGAAAGAGGAGAGAGAATACATCATCTCTTATATTACGGAAAACTGGAAAAACCTCTCCATAAGGCACGGTCTTACCCTCTCCCGGGAGAGGAGCCGGCTGGTGGCCGACTATTTCTGCACCCATGTCACCGAACTTGGCACTGCCATCCAGAAGATCAAGTCCTATTACGAGTCGGTAAAAAAGGTTGAAATCGATTTTTTCAATGACCACGATGTCAACATTGTGTTTGAAGAGGATGCGGTGGATTTTCTCATTGAGCAGTTTATCACCGGCAGCATCACCACTGAAGAACTGATGACCAAGTTGTACAACGATTTTTACGACGGCCTCCACCTGATCCATGAAAAAACAGGGAAAAACAGATTTTTCCTGTCCAGGCAGGGCCTTCTGGATTCCAGAGATTTTTTAGACAACCTTATCAGAAAAGAGATATCATGATTGGAATTTCAAAACTCTACTGCTCCACCGTTGAACCTTCCGACGCTTTGCGCTATGCCCGGCATTCAAACCAGCTTCCTTCCCATCTTCTCCAGTTTTCAAAGGACAAGAAGCCGGTGGTCGTATGGAACATGACCCAGCGGTGCAACCTCAAATGCGTTCACTGCTATGCACAATCCGAGGACATCTCCTATGACAACGAACTCACCGAAGACCAGAGCTATCAGATGCTGGATGACCTGGCCGAATTCGGAGTCCCGGTTGTGCTCTTTTCCGGAGGGGAACCCCTTGTCCATCCCAAACTGGCCGACTATGCCGCATATGCCGTTAAACGGGGAATGCGGGCGGTCATCTCCAGCAACGGCACCCTGATCACCCGGGAAAAGGCAAGAATACTCAAAGAGATCGGACTCTCCTACGTGGGCATCAGCATGGACGGCCTGGAACCGGTACACGATCAATTCAGGGGCATCCAGGGTTCCTTCCAGAAGGCTCTCCAGGGTATCCGGAACTGCCAGGAAGCCGGCATCAAGGTGGGACTGCGGTTTACCATCAACAAGAGAAATGTTGCTGACATTCCCGGGATTTTTGATCTGCTGGAGGAGATGAAGATCCCCAGGGCCTGTTTTTACCACCTGGTCTACTCGGGAAGGGCCTCTGAAATAGCAAAGGAGGATCTCAGCCACGCGGAGACCCGAAAAACTCTGGATCTTATCATGGAACGAACCAGGGATCTCCACGACAGAAACAAGCCCAAGGAGATCCTCACCGTTGACAACCATGCCGACGGCCCCTACCTCTACCTGAAACTCCTCAAAGAAGCGCCGGAGCAGGCAGCCGAAGTGCTGGAGCTGCTCCAGATGAACGAAGGCAACAACTCGGGCAGGGGGTTTGGCTGCATCTCCTGGGACGGAGAGGTTTTCCCCGATCAGTTCTGGCGGGACAAGAGCCTTGGAAACGTCAAACAACGCCCCTTTTCCGCCATCTGGACCGATACCTCCAATGAGTTTCTCATGAAACTCAAGGAGAAGAAAAACCATGTCAAGGGACGGTGTGCCGGTTGTCGGTGGTTGGATATCTGTGGCGGCAACTTCCGGGCCAGGGCTGAGTCCGTTGCCGGGGACGTCTGGGACAGTGATCCGGCCTGTTTCCTCACCGATGACGAAATCGCGCCGGAGCCTTCTTCATCCTAGCAGGGTCATGATCCCAAGGAGGGATTCAAGAACCAGTGACAACGCGAACAATGATTTTTAAACAGAGAGGTAAATGATGCTCTTTCCTGATTACCGGCCCAGACGATTAAGGGAAAAACCAAATTTTCGAAAAATGATACAGGAAAACCGGCTGTTTGTGGATGATTTGATTCTTCCCCTCTTTGCCGTGGAGGGAAAAGGGATCAAAAAACCCATCGATACCATGCCCGGCCATTTTCATTTCTCCTGTGACATGATGGTGAAAATCGTTAAAGAGGCCCATTCCCTGGGCATCCCCGCTGTCATGATCTTCGGGCTTCCCGACAAGAAAGACCCCCTGGGAACCCAGGCCTATGCACCCGACGGCATTGTCCAGAAATGCGTGGAAACCATCAAGGAGAGCGTTCCTGACATTGCCGTTCTCACCGATGTCTGCCTCTGCCAGTACACCGACCACGGCCACTGCGGGGTTGTGGAAAAGGGGTGCATTGACAACGATGCGTCCCTGGACCTGCTTGCCAGGACGGCCCTCTCCCACGCCCGGGCAGGAGCTGACATGGTGGCTCCGTCGGACATGATGGACGGCCGTGTGGGCGAGATCCGCCAGGCCCTGGATGAAAACGATTTTTCCAACATCCCCATCATGTCCTATGCGGTGAAATACGCCTCGGCATTTTACGGCCCCTTCCGCAGTGCCGTTGCCTCATCCCCACAGTTCGGGGACAGGAAAACCTACCAGATGGACCCTGCCAACGCCCTGGAAGCCATCCGGGAGGCCAATATGGACATTGAAGAGGGAGCGGACATCATCATGGTCAAGCCGGCCCTCTCCTACCTGGATATCATCCACACCCTGCGAAACGAGATCGACATGCCCATGGCGGCGTACAACGTCAGCGGCGAGTATGCCATGATCAAGGCCGGCGAACTCATGGGCTGGATCGATGCGACCAAAGTTGTCATGGAAACCCTGCTCTCCATCAAGCGGGCCGGGGCGGACATGATCCTCACCTATTCCGCCATCGAGGCGGCAAAGGAGCTGAACAAGTGATGACCCCC